>JAGLPR010000320.1 GCA_023137255.1 Bacteroidales bacterium
ATGAGTTATTTGGATGTTTCTTCCTCGACCGAACCTGTCGAGATCACGCCTTACTTTCTCCCCTTCATAACCTGTTACAACATAAAAGTCATTCATACCGCCTTTTCTTGCAGTCAGTATGCTACGTTCAATAAGGGGTAATCCTAAAAGAGGAATGAGGGGCTTGGAATTGCCTTTACTGGATAATCTGCTTCCACGACCGGCTGCAATGATTAGACATTTCATTCTTTCTTTTTTCTGAAATTAATTCTGCTGAGGTTTTAAGTGACTCGTTATTTGCTCATTTCCACAATGGCTTGGCCAGGACTCAGTAGTTTGCAAGTATTAGCTTTAAAGTTAGATTATTAATGACCCAATGCAAATATATTTAATTGAGCGCTTTGATGTATCCCTTCAGCTAAATGAGGACAACTTATCATGGAAGATAACAAGAGAGAAAACGATCAGCAACCAGCCGAATCCTACATCAAAGAAATCAATTGAAGCATTTGTCAATCTTATTGAGTAGAGCGTTGAACATAATTTACTAACTAGACTGGATGTTTCGGACAATGTTGCCTTGCTATGGCTGAAATGCCATCTCTCCACGAAGTGTGTGTCTGGACAACACCCTTTCCACCTGAGGGCACATCATTGGATACCACTGGCAGCCCCAATGTCTATTTTACCACAGAATGCAGTGAATAAGAATTTTAAAGCATCATTTTCACGATCAGACTTCGATATGCAGGGAAGGCAACACATCAACCCTGTAAAGAGATGTCACACGCCTTCCACCCGGAACTGAAGTACCAGATTGCACTGACCATGGCGCCGGCCATTGGACCAATTACCGCCAGGAAACTAATCTCAGAAGCGGGGTCGGCCAGAGCGGTGTTCCAGTTAAAAAAAGCTTCGCTCCAGAAGATACAGAACATTGGTCCGCGCCTTTCCGAATCGATCAGTTCCTCTGCCCTGCTTGAAAAGGCGGAGAAAGAACTGGCCTTCCTTGAACGACATCACATTTCGGCCCTCTACTTTGAAGATGTCGCTTACCCGAAACGGTTGAAAGAATGCGAAGATGCTCCCATCCTCCTCTATGCAAAGGGAGGGGACGGACTAAATACACGCAGGGCGCTCAGCGTGGTGGGCACCCGGAAGGCCTCCTCCTACGGAAAGGAGCTGTGCCGGTCCATTGTACTGGATCTGGCTTCCATGCTCAACGACCTTGTCATTGTTAGCGGACTCGCCTTCGGTATTGATGTGATGGCTCACCGTGCAGCCCTGGAGGGAGGGATCCCGACGGTGGCTGTATTGGGACACGGTCTAACAACGCTTTATCCCCGTTCCCACCGCGAAACGGCAAAAAAGATATGCGGACAGGGCGCCCTGGTGACCGATTTTCATTCAGGCATGGGGCCGGAGCGCAACAACTTCCTCCGGCGAAACCGGATCATTGCAGGTATGACAGAAGCCACACTGGTGGTAGAATCGGCTAGTTCGGGCGGAGCCCTGATTACCGCCCACATGGCCTCCTCCTACCACCGGGATGTACTGGCTGTGCCGGGACGCGCCACAGATGAACGATCGAAAGGCTGTAACAGGCTGATCAAGAAGAATGTGGCGGCCATGGTTGAGGGTGCAGAAGATGTCATCAACCACCTGAACTGGATGGATGATGTCATTCACACCAATAAGCTTGATCCCGAAAAAATTTCCTTCTCCAGGGAAGAAAAAACGCTGTTGGAACTGATGACCCTCCATGGCGGAGTGGGACCCGGTGAGCTCAGTCACCATTCCGGCCTTCCCATCCAGAAAGTGCTTTCCCTCCTTACAGAAATGGAGCTAAAGCGATGGATCACCCTGGAACCAGGTAACCAGTATCATTCACAAATCATCCTTACCTGATCGGGCCTGCCAATTCCTATGTTATTTGACAATGTTTAATGACATACAGAACGTATGATAAAGGACATATCTCACTGAATGAAATAATTTTAGATTTACGGGCATTAGTAACCATATAAACTATCAACATGGATCCAAAAGTTGAACAATTCATGGCCGGAATCAAGGCCAAAAACCCGTCAGAACCAGAATTTCACCAGGCAGTCCATGAAGTGGCTGAATCACTGATCCCTTACATTGAGGAGAATCCAAAGTACAAGCAGGCAAAGATCCTTGAAAGAATAGCAGAACCCGAAAGGGTGATCATGTTCAGGGTACCCTGGATAAATGATAAAGGTGAAGTGGAGATTAACAGGGGATACAGGATCGAGATGAACTCGGCCATTGGTCCCTATAAGGGAGGGCTGAGGTTTCACCCCACCGTCAACCTTGGAATTTTGAAATTTCTCGCCTTTGAGCAAGTATTGAAGAATAGCCTGACCACCCTGCCCATGGGAGGTGGTAAAGGAGGATCTGACTTTGATCCCAAAGGTAAGTCCGATAACGAAGTGATGAGGTTCTGTCAGAGCTTTATGACCGAACTGAACAGACACATTGGGCCCAACACCGACATACCGGCTGGCGATATCGGGGTGGGTGGCCGTGAAATTGGATACCTGTTTGGACAATATAAACGAATCAAGAATGAATTTACCGGTGTACTCACCGGGAAAGGCCTTCAGTGGGGTGGCAGCCTCATCAGGCCGGAAGCCACCGGATACGGAGCGGTATACTTTGCCCAGGAGATGCTGGCAGTAAAAGGTGATTCACTGAAAGGAAAAATTGCTGCTGTTTCAGGTTCCGGCAATGTGGCACAGTTTACAGTACAGAAACTGACCGAATTGGGCGGTAAAGCAGTAACCCTTTCAGACTCTGCAGGAACCATCTATGATCCGGCAGGTATCGATGCTGAGAAATTGGCCTGGGTAATGGAACTAAAAAACATCCGCAGGGGAAGGATCAGGGAGTATGCTGAGAAGTTTGGCTGTGAGTATTATGAAGGGAAACGACCCTGGCATGTGCAATGCGACGTGGCGTTCCCGTCTGCTACCGAGAATGAGATTGATAAAAGTGATGCTGAAACCCTGGTGAAAAATGGCTGCCAGGTAATCAGTGAAGGTGCCAACATGCCCTCCACTCCTGATGCCATTGAGGTCTACCTGGAAGCTAAGATCCTTTACGGACCCGGTAAGGCAGCCAATGCAGGAGGTGTGGCGGTATCGGGACTGGAGATGACCCAAAACAGCATGAGGCTTCCCTGGACAAGAGAAGAAGTGGATAGCCGCCTGCAACAGATCATGAAAAACATCCACCAGACTTGTTTGGACCATGGCAAAGAGTCGGATGGGTATGTCAACTATGTGAACGGAGCCAACATTGGTGGTTTTGTGAAGGTAGCCGATGCCATGCTGGCACAGGGTGTGGTTTAACTCTTATACTACGCAATATAAAAGTAAGAGGACGGAGTAGTTTGTCCAGGGTATTCAAATTCAGGGGCGGTCCCGGTTTAAATACCCTGGATTTTTTTTAGTGATTCGCTGCTATGTTGTATGTTTGTAGCCGCGCAAAAAAAGATGTTTACCGACTCACATACCCATCTCTACCTCGATGCCTTTAAAGAGGATCGGGGCCAGATGATTCAAAGGGCCATTGAAGCCGGAGTGGATCGCTTGTTGTTGCCCAATATTGACAGCACCTCGGTCGGCCCCATGTTTTCTCTGGCAGAAAGGTACCCCGGCCACTGCTTTCCAATGATGGGACTTCATCCTACTTCGGTAAAAGAGAATTACCTGGAGGAGCTGAAGATCATTGAAAGTCAGCTGGACAGAGAAGGTATCATAGCCATTGGCGAAACAGGCATCGATCTCTACTGGGATAAAACCTTCCTGAGCCAGCAAGAGGAGGTGTTCCTTACCCAGATCAGCTGGGCCATGGATCTGGACCTGCCGCTGGTGATTCATTCAAGAGATTCTTTCCCTGAAATATTCAGGGCACTGGATGAGGCCGGAGGTTCCGGATTGAGAGGGGTATTTCATAGTTTTACCGGTACGCTGATGGATTTGGAAAGGGCGCTCTCATTCGATTTTATGATTGGTATTAATGGCATTGTCACTTTCAAAAACTCCAACCTCGCCGGGGTGGTTCAATCGATCCCCATCAAACAGCTCCTGCTGGAGACCGATGCTCCCTTCCTTGCACCGGTTCCTCACCGTGGAAAAAGAAATGAAAGCAGTTACCTTCCGGAAATTGCAGCTAAAGTGGCAGAAATTCATAACTTGACCTTAGAAGAGGTTGCCACGATCACTTCCAACAATGCGGAACAACTGTTTCGTTTAAAACCCTAATATGGTTCCTGATACGCCTTCTATATTATTAATATATACCGGTGGCACCATTGGCATGCTTGAAGATCCTGCTAAGGGATCACTGACACCGATCGACTTCACTAAGATCATGAAACAGATCCCGGAGATTAAGAGCCTGGGATACCGCATCGAGTCGGTCAGTTTCGATCCTCCCATCGATTCATCGGACATAGAGCCTTCTACCTGGACACGCATAGCTGAGGTCATCGAGGAGAACTATCAAAATTTTGATGGCTTCGTTGTATTGCACGGTACAGATACCATGGCCTATTCAGCCTCGGCCCTCAGTTTTATGCTGGAGAATCTGGCCAAACCGGTCATCTTCACAGGAGCCCAGCTTCCCATCGGGGCCCTGAGGACAGACGGAAAAGAGAACCTGATCACCTCCATTGTTATTGCCGCATCCAAAGAGCATGGCTTACCTGTGGTGCCGGAGGTTTGTATCTATTTCGAAAGCAAACTGTCGCGTGGAAACAGGACGACCAAGGAAAATGCTGAGCACTTCAATGCATTTCAATCGGCCAACTATCCCTACCTGGCAAAAGCCGGCGTCCACCTGGTTTATAGCCGTGAGAATATAAGGTATCCCGAAAAATTCAGGGAACTGGTGGTTCATAAGAACTTCAATAAGCACATTGCCATACTTAAACTTTTTCCCGGCATGACCCCTGAATATATGGACGCAGTGTTTGGATACCGGGAACTGAAAGCGCTCATTCTGGAAACATATGGTGCTGGAAATGCACCTACTGGTGCCTGGTTTCTCGACAGAATTGAAAATGCCGTGAGAAGAGATATTATCATCCTGGACGTTACCCAGTGCAGCAGGGGGAGTGTTGAGATGGGCCTGTATGAAACAAGCAGATACCTTCTAAATGCAGGAGTAATAAGTGGTTACGATATAACTACTGAGGCTGCTACCACCAAACTGATGGTTCTGCTCGCACAGAATCTGGAGAACGATGAGGTTAAAATGCTTTTAAATAAATCGCTTAAAGGAGAAATCACACTTCCTTGATGCTAGTATAAATATTTTTTTGTATTTTTCGCCGCAAATTTCTCCTGAGTAGAAGGCATAAATTAAAGAAGGAGTTGTTCTTACAAAATTCTGAAAATTAGCGGGTTTGAGAGATAGCCCTGCAGGAGGCAGAAAGACCGGAGAGGTGCAGGAGTGGTTTAACTGGCACGCCTGGAAAGCGTGTGTACCTCTAAAGGGTACCGAGGGTTCGAATCCCTCTCTCTCCGCAATGTTCTTTAAACAAATTGTATATTTGAGATAGTCGGAGACAGAAAGGGTTAGAACCGAGCCGAAGGCGAGTTCACGAGAAACCGGAGGTTTTGAGTAACTTGCCATTCAATGGCGAGTTCACGAAAAACCATTGGTTTCGAGTAATCCATCTCTCTCCGCAAAATTTGTCATAAGACAAAACAAGGTTTATATTTGGAGTAGCTTAAAAAGAAATATTTACGTTAAATCATAAAGTAAAACAAACAAACAACACCATGAAAAAATTATTTGCATTGATAGCCGTATTCGGGATGCTTTTTATGGGAGCATCGATCTTTGCACAGGATGAGACTACGGAAGCTCCTGCTGCTGAAGATGCCACACAGGTTGCTGAAGAGGTGCCAGTTCAAGAAGTAATAACTGTGCCTGCTGAAACAACAGACGCCGAAGAAGAAGGTGGAATTGCTGTACTGCACACCACCCTGAAGACAAAATTTATTGAAGGTGGTGCCGGTTTTATGGGCGCTGTACTTCTGACTTTGATCTTCGGTCTGGCACTGGCCTTTGAAAGGGTAATTTATCTAAACCTGGCCTCAACCAACACCGACAAGCTTCTGGGTGATGTTGAAGACGCGCTCGCCGATGGCGGAGTTGAAGCTGCCAAGGAAGTTTGCCGCAACACCCGCGGACCTGTAGCAAGTATTTTCTTCCAGGGTCTTGACCGCGTGGAAGAGGGTATCGATGTGGTAGAGAAATCGGTTGTTTCCTATGGTAGTGTTCAGATGGGCCTCATGGAGAAGAACTTAAGCTGGATTTCCTTGTTTATTGCAATCGCTCCTATGCTTGGTTTCATGGGTACTGTAATTGGTATGATCGATGCCTTCGATCAAATCCAGCAGCAGGGAGATATGTCTCCTACCGTTGTTGCCGGTGGTATTAAAATCGCCCTTATTACCACTGTAACAGGTCTGATGGTAGCTATCATCCTCCAGGTTTTCTACAATTACCTGATAGCTCAGATTGACGGTATTGTCAATAAGATGGAAGATGCATCCATCTCACTCGTAGACATGCTGGTAAAAAATAATCTTAAAAAATAAGAAGCTATGGCTTTTTCAAAATTAACAAGAATTATATTGTATGTGGTAGCAGGTATGTCTCTGCTGGTGCTACTGTTCTTCTACATCAGCCCAAAAACGCTCGATTACGATGCGCTTGAGCTGAAAGTTGAAGAAGCGCAGAACCCGGTAGATTTGACTCCTGTTGCCCCGTTGCCTGTAATAGATACAACACTGACGGACTCTACGGCTATTGCTGAGAATGCGGCAGCCGTCCAGAAAGCAGAAGAGGAACGTAGTGCTGCACTTGTAGTTACAGATAATTCAGAAACAGATCTGGGCGAGGTTCTTTCAGGCTGGGAATCCATGGTATGGTTCCGTACCGATATTGCACTGGTATGGGCATATATACTTATACTTATTACACTGATCGCATCCATCGTGTTCCCACTTATCGCAGTGATTTCCAATCCGAAAGCATTGGTCAGGCTGCTGATTGTACTGGCTGGTGCGGCTGTACTGGTGATGATTTCATACGTGCTGGCTAAGGGCACCCCCATTGATATCATTGGTTACACCGGAACAGACAATAGCGATCCCGGAACCCTTAAGATGATCGATACAGTCCTTTTCGTTACATATATGCTGTTCGGATTGGCCCTTGGGTCAATTCTCTATGCCATGATTTCAAGGGCATTCAAGTAAGAATCATTAGAAAAACCAAAACCGATGGCATCAAGAGAAACACCGGAAGTAAATGGAGGATCACTGGCGGATATTGCCTTTCTCCTGCTGATATTCTTCCTGGTTACCACCACCATGGACACCGACACCGGGATCACCAGGCTATTGCCTCCTGAGCCCGAAGAAAATCAGGAAACTGAGGTGAGGGTGAACAAACGCAATGTACTGGTGGTACTTCTCAACCGAAGCGACCTTCTGATGGTGGGTGGTGAAGTGATGGACAGACTGGCTCTTAAAGACAAGACCATTGAGTTCTTCACCAATCCGCGCAACGACGAAACCCTTCCTGAATTGGAAGCACAAGAGGTGCAGTTTCCTCCGGGAACCTCCTCAATTCTTCCTCCCGACGGGATATGGAGGGGCAACGTCTCCAAAGGGGTAATCTCACTTCAGAACGACCGATCCACCACCTACGGAAAATATCTGCAGGTGCAAAATGAATTGGTGGCGGCCGTGAATACGTTGAGAAATGAATTCTGTAGACTCTATTTCGATAAAGAATATGATGACCTGAATACAGCGAATCCCATCGAAGAGGAGATACAGCTAGGCATCCGGAAGATTTACAAAATGAATATATCCGAATCGGAACCCAAAAGTATAGGAGGACGTAACTAATGTCTAAATTCAGAAAAAAAAGTGGGAAAGGTCTTCAAAAGATCAACACCTCTTCCCTTCCTGACATTGTTTTCATGCTTTTGTTCTTTTTCATGGTGGCAACAACAATGAGGGAAACTGAGGTGCAGGTAAGGGTAAAGGTACCCGAAGCTACAGAGGTTAAGAAACTGGAGAAGAAATCCCTCGTTAGTTACATCTACATCGGACGCCCTGTTGCACACGTGGCCAGGATGTATGGAACCGAGCCCCTGATTCAGCTGAATGACAAACTGGTCAGTGAAGAGGGGATCCCCTATGAATCTATACAGGACTTTGTTCTGTTTGAACGGGAAAAACTTCCCGAAGCCGATAAGAACAAGATGGTCATGTCAATGAGGGTCGATCAGGACATTTCCATGGGAAAGGTAGATGATGTGAAACAGGCGCTCAGGAGAGCAAAAGCCTTGATCATCAACTACTCTGCGAAGAAGGAATACCGAAACCAGGGAAGACAAAGGTAACCTGAATAGAACAAGCTACAAGAGGGCATCCGAAAGGACTGCCCTCTTTTTTATGGTCCCGTGATACACTATTCGTATAGGGCGGTGTAGACCTGGTCGACCATCTCCTGAAATGTTTGAGGCTGATCGAAAATGGAGCGCTTCTTAATGAACCGTTCGGTGTGGTAGAAAAGCTTGGTTTTATCAAACCCGGTAAACTCCTCTATAGTACTGTCAAAGTAGAGTTCACTGATGTTCTTGTCGTATAGCTTCTTCACCGAGTTCCCAATTCCAAAAAGAAGGTAGTACTTGGAAATGGGTTTGGCAGGATTCTCATAATCGCAGTAGATTTTATCCACGTAACTTCCGTTTTCGTAGATCACCACCTCCCT
>JAGLPR010000321.1 GCA_023137255.1 Bacteroidales bacterium
AGATTCTAATGTTGCCCTATCGGGCCTTGCAATGAAACAGATATGGATATGGTGCGTATAACTAATTTAGAATTTGATACCAGTCGACCCGTTCTCGATGCACGGGGGAGAATTTCCCGTAAAGCATCCTTTTATTATTTACCTATTAAACGTTAATGTAACCATTAATTGTATGAAATCTTTACCCCCTACCATCACCCTCAATCAACTCTCTAAAGAAGATAGCGAATTCCTTTACAAGCTTGTAGAAAAAGGAGGTCCGGAACCGTCGGAATACCAGGAATTCACTGCAATTGTAAATAACCTGGAGGATCAGGAACTGGAGTATTTCCGGGATGCCATCAAAGATTCTCTTAATGAAAATACTCTGATCGGTCACGGTTATGTCAAACCGTTCGGATATCCGGGCGACTTTACAATTATCCACAATATCTATAAGTTGCATGTAAATCCTGATGTCAGGTATTCGAACTGGGACAGGTTCTTCCAGGACCAGGCTGGTGCCCATGCGGTACGTAACCGGAAAGACTATTTTCTGAGGCGCTGTGCTGATGTGGAGAAGCAGGAGGGGGATGTGAAACGGGTCCTGATCCTGGGATCGGGACCGGCCACAGATGTGAATGAGTACCTCAGGAAGAATCCGAATAGCAAGATTAAGTTTGACCTGATCGATTTTGACCAGCATGCCATCGATTTTGCAAAAAATCAGAACCGACAGTTTAATGATGTCATTGAGTACTTTAAGATCAACGTATTGAGATTTAAACCCTACCAATGGTACGATCTGATCTGGAGTGCCGGGCTATTTGATTACTTCAAAGACAAGCACTTTATATATATGATAAGCAAGTACTACAAGTATCTTGCTTCCGGTGGAGAGTTTATCATCGGGAATTTCTCTCACAGCAATCCCACCAGGAGACTGATGGAGGTATTGTCTGACTGGTACCTGGTACACAGGTCCAAATACGACCTGGTTCGAATGGCACTGGAGGCTGAGGCCAGTGAAGAGCAGGTGGAGGTGGATATGGAAGAGTTGGGTGTGAACCTTTTCCTTCGTATTAAAGCGGCTTAGGATGATTAATGTTAAGAACTTATTTAATGGCAACCTGTTTGGGCTGCCGAACACCGACCAGGAAGGGTGGAAACTGAACCGCCTAACTCTGGCTTTTACTGGGAAGTCCCGCGAGTATGAAAAGGCTTTCAGGGACGACTATTTCAAACATTCTTTGAATCCCATGCGGTTCTCGCTGGTTCTCTCGGTTTTCTTTTTCGGGATTTTTGCCTTCCTGGATGCGCTTTTGCTGCCCGAGCTGAAGAATATGTTCTGGATCATACGGTTCGGGATTATTTCGCCACTACTGACCGCAGTAATAGTCTTGTCCTTTGCGCCTGGATTTAAAAAATTTATGCAACCTGTGCTTGCCGGGATTATGTATGTGACCGGACTCGCCATCATTGTGATGACTATTTTTGCTGCCAACCAGGCAGGCAACTATACTTACTATGCGGGACTGTTCCTGATCTTTATCATTGGATATACCTTTATCAGATCGCGGTTTGTCTATGCAACCATTGTCGGGTGGTCCATTGTGGCCACCTATTTGGTAGCTGCCATCTGGATCTCAGATACTCCCCTGGAGATACTGATCAATAACAACTTCTTCTTTATTAGTGCCAACGTGATTGGGATGTTCATCAGCTATTTTATGGAGCAGTCAATTCGAAGGGATTTCTATATGAGGATCTTGCTGCAGAAGGAGCAGAAGAAGGTGCAGTCCGCCAACAATGCACTGGAGAAGCGTGTACAGGAGCGGACCAGGCAGATTGCCCTGGCCAACAAGGACTTGAAAAAGGAGATTGAGATCCGTAAGCGACATGAAAGGGAGAAGACCAAGCTGGAGGGTCAGCTGGTTCAGCTTCAGAAGATGGAGACCATCGGTACCCTGGCTGGTGGAATCGCACACGATTTCAATAACATTCTGACCCCCATCCTGGGATATACAGAGATGGCCTTGGAGGAGCTCTCTGATGAAAGTGTGCTGCGGTATGATATGGAACAGATCAACAGTGCAGCGGTGAGGGGAAAAGACCTGGTACAACAGATCCTGACTTTCAGTCGCCAGGTCGATTTTGATAAGAAACCACTGAGGCTCGATGTAGTGGTCACCGAAGTCCTGAAACTGATCAGGGCCTCGTTCCCGTCCAACATCGAGATCAAGCAGAATTTGGATAAACAGAGCGGAACCGTGCTGGCCGATTCTACCCAGATGCACCAGATCATTATGAATTTGTGTACCAATGCTTACCATGCCATGATAGGCAAAGGAGGTGTGCTTACGGTCAGACTTGATAAACAAAAAGTGGGTACACGTTCGATCAATGGCTCTGCCAAGATTCAGAAGGGAACCTATGTGAGACTTACTATTTCAGATACCGGACATGGCATGGATAAGCTGACTGTGGAGCGGATCTTTGAACCGTTTTTCACCAAGAAAGAGGTGGGATCAGGCTCGGGCCTGGGATTATCGGTGGTGCATGGTATTGTAAGTAATAACCATGGAACCATTGTGGTTGAAAGCGAGCCCGGGGAAGGCTCGAGCTTCACCATCTATCTCCCTCAGCATTCGGAACACTTTGAAGAGGAGACGGAGCACACTCAGCAACTGAAAAAGGGCAAGGGCAGCATCCTGTTTGTGGATGATGAGAAAGAAATTACGTTTATGGGCAAAAGAATGCTGGAGAGTCTGGGATATAAGGTAGATATTAAGACAGACAGCCAGGAGGCGCTGAATGCTTTCAACAAAGATCCCTATAAATATGATCTCCTGGTGACCGACCAGGCGATGCCTAAATTAATGGGAACCGAGTTGATCGGGAAGGTGAAGGAGATCAGGTCAGACCTGAAGTCTATTATCATCACCGGCTACCAGGAATCAATTCCGGCCAATGCCATGGAACAATACGGAATAGCAAATATTATTTCAAAACCTCTTATCCTGAGCGAATTCAGTGAGCTAATAGGAAAGGTACTTAGTCAGAACGTTAAAAAAGCCTCGTGATGAAAAGAATACTGATCATTGACGATGATCATCACATTTTGTTGATGATAAAGAAAATGCTCGAAAGGGCCGGATTCGAAATCGAACTCGCATCCAATGGAAATGAAGGCCTTGAACTTTTTAAAAGGATTCAGGCCGACCTGGTTATCACAGATATCATTATGCCGGAGAAGGAGGGGCTGGAAACCATCCGGGAAATGAAGAGGCTGCGATCCGACCTGAAGATTATAGCCATGTCGGGCGGGGGTAAAATATCGGCCGACAACTACCTGAATACGGCCAAGATATTTGGAGCTTCAAAGGTTCTGGAGAAACCCTTTTCCCAGAAAACAATGATATCGACGGTCACTGACCTGCTGGGAGCATCGTCCTGAGGCTATCTCAATGCCGGCAATGGTTCCCTGGAAACCGGTTTAGAAAAGGAGCAGGGCAGATAGCAGGGTGGTAGCGATTACAATAATCCTGTAGATTCTTTCCGGGAGCAGACGTACCAGCCAGATCCCCAGGAAGGCGCCTGCTGCAATGGCCGGTATAATAAGCACATCAAGTAAGAATGAATCCAGGGTGATGGTCCTCCACGACCAGACATGCAGGGGTACTTTGGAGAGGTTAACAATGAAGAAAAACCAGGCCCCGGTGCCAATAAAGACATTCTTGGGCAGCCGCATGGAGAGCAGGTAGAGTGCCATTACCGGTCCCGCTGCATTCCCGATCATGGTCGAAAATCCACCCAGGAGTCCCAGTCCAGCTGCAAACCACCTGGATTTTGGTATTTGAAGTTTGTCAGACCTCAAATCCCGCCACACCAGGATTCCGATGCCTCCTATCACCAGGGCCGCCAGCAGCCGGTTGAATGTCTGGTCAGAGATTGATTTACCCACCAGGGTGGCCACCACGATCCCTGCAAAGGCCCAGGGCAGCAACCTGATAATGTGCTTCCACTGGGCATGGCGGTTGTACCAGGTTACTGCGAAAACATCTGCAAAAATCAGGATTGGCAGCAGTAGTCCCACCGAGGGACGGCCGCCGAAAGCATTGGCAAGAATCGGAACCACCATCAGTCCCACCCCCGATAGTCCCGTTTTGGACATACCGATGAGAAGGCCGCTGAGAGCCAGCAACACCCACTGCAGGGTGGTCAGTTCGTATGATTGGATAAATACTGCCAGATCAAACTTTGATAAAGATCTTCTTCCTGTAGAGGATCAGGGCCGGAACAAATATGATCAGCATGTAGATCACT
>JAGLPR010000322.1 GCA_023137255.1 Bacteroidales bacterium
AGCTTTAGACTTTTCCCTTTCAGCTTTAGACTTTTCCCTTTCAGCTATATTCTTTCAGCTTTCGACTTTACAGACTTTATGACTTAATGACTTCCCCCTTCACCCAGAGGATCAGCTTGCTTTTCTTGGGATCGTTGGTAATAATGGTCACCGTCTTGTTCTGGTTCCCCGTTTTGCCTGCTGAGTTAAATACGGTTGTAATATCGACCGACTCACCAGGTGCGATGATCCTTTTCTCGGGTTGTACCGCTGTGCAACCGCATGAGGCTTTGACTTTCCTGATGTGGAGCTCCGATTTGCCAGAGTTGGTCAGCACATAGACATGCTCCACCTTTTCGCCCTGCTTGATCTTACCAAAATTGAATTCGGTATTGTTAACGCTGATCACAGGTGCATTGGCCATCTCCTCAGGGGAGAGAGCAGAGAAGTCCTCCTCGATGTTGGCGCTGACCACCAGGCTGTAGTTCCTTTCAGTCACCCCGTTGATGCTCAGGTTCATGCGGTCGATTACAAATCCCCAATCGTTTCTCATGGGAGCATTGTAGGTGGCCACGATTACCCCCTTCTGTTTGGGTCTCAGTGATGCCGGCTCAGCTTTGATGGTCACGTGCTTGGGGACCCTCTGAAAAGCGATCTCCACTCGCTTATCAGAGTTATTTATCACCTCCAGCTGCTTCTCAGCAGTGCCGGTGTTCTTCATATTCCCGAATGCCAGGTGGTTCGATTTAAGACGCATGGGGCCCATGGCATAGCGGTAATCGTCCTCGATGGTCCTGGGTTTAGCCTCCACCTCTCCTGCAATAGTAAGCCTCACATTTCCTGGATTTGAATTAGAGATCACCGTTACATATTTCCTGAATGACCCCGGCCGTCCAGCAGGATTATAGGTTGCTGCCACATAACCCTTCCCTCCCGGGGGAACAGGTTCGCGTGTCCAGCGTGGTGCCGTGCACCCGCATGAGGCTGAGACATTCTGAATAATCAGGTCGCTGCCTCCTGTATTAACAAATTCAAATTTGTAGGTCACTTTGCCATCTGCCTCCTTGAACTTCCCGAAATCGTGAACGTTCTCTTCAAAAGATATTTTTGGTTGTACCGTCTGCGACATAACGGGTACAAGGAAACCGGCCAAACAGAATAAATACAATATCCGTTTCATTTTCCGACTTTTATTGCGTGAATAATATGAATAACATTTTATTGTCCCTGTAAAATTAACACAAATTAATCACAATTAGTTGCACAATTTTTGAGGTAAGCATGTGAATGCAAATATCGGACCAGATTCTGAAAGCCATTATATGATGAATATTGTTTACTTTTAGAACGCCAAGACAGGAAATGAGAAGCAAACGAAGAATAGGGCTCCTGTTATTCCTGATCCTTAGTTCGGCCGGTTTGTCCGCCCAGTTTTACAACGGGATGCAGATGAATTTCGGCAAGAACAGGGTACAGTATAACAACCGTTATTGGAAGTATTATCGTTTCGAGAGGTTTGATGTTTACTCCTACGAAAACGGGACCGATCTTTCATTGTATGTAGCCGATTTTGTGGAGAAGGAGCTTACCCTCATTGAACGCTTCTTCGACTATGATATCGAGCGAAGGCTCATCTTCCTTACTTACAATAAATTATCGGATTTCAGACAGAGTAACATCGGCCTGGTATCAGAAGCAGAGGAGTACAATATCGGGGGGACCACACAGATTATCCAGAACAAGGTTTTTCTCTATTTTGATGGTGATCATGTGAATTTCGAAAGACAGATCCGGGCCGCCATCGCCAAAGTTCTTCTGACCGAGATGATGTTCGGGAAAGGCGTTCGGGACAACCTGACCAACAGCACCATGATCAACCTGCCGGAGTGGTACCTGGAGGGACTGATCTCTTTTGTCTCCAACCCATGGAACTACGATCTTGAAAACCGCGTGAAAGACGGCATTGTGTCGGGAAAATACCGCAAATTTGTCAACCTCCAGGATGAAGATGCACGCTATGCCGGACACTCCTTCTGGAAATATATAGCTGATCTTTACGGTGCCTCCATCATTCCCCAGATCCTCTATATTACAAAGATTAACAAGAATGCAGAAAGCGGATTTCTTTATGTGCTGGGAAGCAGACTGAAAGAGCTCTCCATCGACTGGTCCGCCTACTACCTTGGCTTATACACAGCACTGGAAGAGAAAGCGGGCCTCCCTGAGCAGGGGAAGATCCTGGAACGTCCCAATAAAAGAAGGGTGTACCAGAACATCAAGATCAGTCCCGATGGCCAGTTTGTCGCCTATGTGACCAACCAGAAGGGGCAGTATAAGATCTGGATACACAACGAAACCACAGGAAAACAGAAAAGGATCTACAAGAGGGGGCAGAAACTGGACCAGATCAATGATTACTCCTACCCGGAAATTGCCTGGCATCCATCTTCCCAGATCCTTGGATTTGTCACAGAGGAGCAGGGGCAGCTAAAATTCCATGTCTACAACCTCGATACCCGTGTGATCACCACCCGGAACCTGCTCTACTTCGAAAAGGTTCTGGATCTGAGTTTCTCACCCGATGCCAGGAAACTGGTCTTCTCTGCAGTGACTGACGGCCAGACCGATATCTGGGTGTTTGATATCGCCGGTTCGACCAACGAGCGGATTACCGATGACCTGGCCGATGATTTTCATCCAAGGTTCATGAACGGCATGAACAACATCTCCTTCGTTTCAAACAGAAGGCTCGATACCCTGTTCCTGGAAAATGATCCTGAAAACAACACCACCACCGCATTTGCAGTGTATGTTTACGACTATTCAGGAAAAAGTCAGATGCTTCAGAAAATTTCGGAGGGCGACTATATTAACCATACACAGCCCCTGTCGCCCCGACAGAACGAATTCTTCTACCTGAGTGATAAAAATGGCATAGTGAACCGCTATTATGCAAAGTATGACAGCACCATCAGCCTGGTCGACACCACTATTCATTACAGGTATTTTGCCAACAGTTTTCCGCTCTCCGATTACAAACGGAACATCCTCTCTCATGACATCAATACCGAAACTAACGAGATTGCTGAAATCGTTTACAACGACCGCAGGTACCACATGTACAAATACCCCATGGAATTTGACCGGAAATTTGGCGATCAGCTGGTACCCACCGAGTATAGAGACAGGTATGTGAACCGGCTGATCAGGGAAGACTCCATCCACCATGTGGAAAAGAAGGTGGTGTCCATGAAAGATATTGCCAACAACCAGCTGGTGCATGAGGGCGATACCATCTCACTGCAGGAGTTTAAGATCGACATCAACAAATACATATTTGAACGAGAGAAACTGAACTACTATAACACCCAGCTCCGAAGCAGGAACCTGAACCTGGTACTCGACTCCATGCAGGAAGAAAGAATGATGTACATCGACTACTCAACCGCATTCTATCCCAATAAACTGGTGAACCAGATCGACTTCAGCTTCCTGAATGCATCGTACCAGGCGTTCACCGGTGGGGCATTTTACTATAATCCGGGCCTCAATCTGCTGTTTAAGGTGGGAGCCAACGACCTGTTCGAAGATTACCGGCTGGTGGGAGGTGTCAGGTTTGCCACCGATTTTGACAGCAACGAGTACCTGCTCAGCTTTGAAAACCTGAAACAGCAACTGGATAAACAACTGCTCTTTCACCGTCAGGTATTCAAGAACTACATCGACCGGTATACGGTGGTTAAAACCTACACACATGAACTGCTGGCCTCTGTGAAATATCCACTGAATCAGACCCTGGCAGTTAAAGGAACTGCCTCATTCAGGCACGATAATTCGGTCTACCTCTCCACTGACACTAAAAACCTCCACAAAGCGGACATATTGAAGGTATGGGGAGGTGTAAAAGGAGAGGTGATTTTCGATAACACCAGGAAACTTGGAACCAACCTATACAGCGGAATGCGGTGGAAGGTATTCGGGGAGGCTTACCGGCAGATCAATGCTGCCAAATCTGACCTGTTTGTGGTAGGTGCCGACTTCAGACACTATACCCGGATTCACAGGACCCTGATCTGGGCCAACAGGATTGCCGGAAGTACTTCATTCGGACGTAGCCCGCTGATCTACTACCTGGGCAGTGTGGATAACTGGATCAACCTTTCCCAATCCAGGGTACCCACCTTCAATGAATCAGTGGCCATCGATTACTCAAGGAATTATGCATACCAGGCACTGGCCACCAATGTAAGGGGATTCTCACAGAATATCAGGAACGGCAGCAATTTCCTGGTCATCAATACAGAACTCAGGTGGCCCATTTTCCGTTACCTGGCCGGCCATCCCCTTGGTTCGGGCTTCCTCAACACCTTCCATGTGGTGGGTTTTGCCGATGTGGGATCTGCATGGACCGGTAATCCCTTTGACAATGAGAATGCCTGGAACACCGAGAATGCCTGGAACACCGAGATCATTGAAAACGGTCCCATGACCATTACCCTCGATGCCAACCGCGACCCCATAGTGGCAGGTTACGGATTTGGTGTAAGGAGCCAGTTGCTGGGATACTTTATCCGGCTTGACTGGGCCTGGGGTGTGGAAAACATGAAGGTGCAACCCCGCATGTTCTATCTCTCTCTCAGTCTCGATTTTTAATCACAGCATATCTTCCCCTATGAACCTGAAGGAGCAAATAGGCCATATACTATCCGATCAGTTTATGGACGAAATTGTCGCCATCCGGCGTCAGTTCCACCAGTACCCTGAGCTGTCGTTCCAGGAGCACCGGACCTCTTCTACCATCAGGGAGTTGCTCGACCAATGGGGAGTGGAGTATGATTTTCCATTTGTTGAAACCGGTATTATAGCCAGTATAAAAGGAGAAAAGCCGGGCAGAAGAATAGCTCTTCGTTCCGATATGGATGCCCTTCCAATCTCCGAGCAGACGGATCTTGGGTTTGCATCGCAAAACCAGGGGGTCATGCACGCCTGCGGACACGATATCCACATGGCCTCCCTGCTCGGCGCCATCAGGGTACTCAATCAGTTGAAACCATACCTTGAAGGTGAGATTTTGTTCCTGTTTCAACCGGGTGAAGAGAAGATCCCCGGCGGAGCAAAACTGATGCTTGAGCAAGGGGTATTTAAAGACAGGCAGCCGGATATGATCATCGCCCAGCATGTGCTTCCCGAAATGGAAGCCGGGCATGTGGGTTTTAAACCCGGGATCTACATGGCCTCCAACGATGAGATCTTCATCACTGTGAAGGGAAAAGGGGGACACGGAGCTCTGCGTCAACACCTGAAGGATCCCATCATGATGGCGTCCCATATCCTTATCACCCTTCAGAAGGAGATCACTGAAAAAGCTCCCGGGAATGTTCCCACAGTACTCTCCTTTGGCAAGGTGGTGGCCGATGGAGCGGTCAATGTGATTCCCGACCAGGTACTACTGGAAGGTACCTTCAGAACCATGAATGAATCCTGGAGAAAGGAGGCGCACAGGCTTATTGAAAAAGTATCATCAGAAATAGCCTCCAGCCAGGGTGGTTCCATCCAGTTGGAGGTCAGACACGGATACCCTGTTCTGTACAACAATGAACAGATCACCTTAGAATCGGATAAACTTGCCACACAGTTGCTGGGGTCGGGCCGTGTGGAAGAGATGGATATCCGGATGACCGCCGAGGATTTTGCATGGTTCACCCAATCCATTCCCGGAATGATGTACCGTCTGGGAGTCAGGGACCCCGGTTCTGACCAGGTCCATCCACTGCACACTTCCAGGTTTCGGGCCGATGAAACTGCCCTGAAGACGGGGGTCTCCGTTCTCACTTACCTGGCAGCCGAGTTGCTCAAAAAGAAGCCTGTTTAAAAATAAATTCCCATTGAGATTGCTAAAAAGAAATTTGCCATTAAATTTGTCCTTCAAGAATTTAAAAAAATAAGATATGGCTTACGTAATTTCAGATGATTGTACTGCATGCGGTACCTGTATTGATGAATGTCCTGTTGAAGCTATCAGCGAAGGAGATATCTATGTGATTGATCCTGAGCTGTGTACTGACTGCGGCGCATGCGCTGATGTATGTCCCGTTGAAGCAATCAGCCCTGAATAGGGTCGGGAACCTAAAGATTTTATCCGAAGAGGCTGTCTCATCAGAGATGGCCTCTTTTTTTTGTCCAAATATCATAACTTTGGGTTGAGGTGAATTTACGGAACAAAATATTCCTTACCATTTTTGGTACTGAAACCAGGTCCGGCCGGACATTTGATATTGTTCTGCTCTGGATGATCATTCTCAGTGTATCTATTGTGATACTGGAAAGTGTCTCCTCCATACGCGAGGCATATCATGATATCTTCGTTAGCACCGAATGGTTCTTTACCATCGTATTTACCCTGGAGTATATGCTCAGGATATACTCTTCTCCCAAGCCATTGAAGTACATCACCAGTTTCTACGGAGTTGTTGACCTGCTGGCCATACTACCCACATACATGGGACTGATCTTTGACCAGTCCACCTTCCTGTTGACCATCAGGGCACTCAGGTTGCTCCGTATGTTCAGGGTGTTTAAACTGGCCAGGTATGTGAAAGAGGCAGCCATTCTTGTAAAAGCACTTCAGCTCAGCATTCATAAAATCATTGTCTTCTTCGGTGCGGTCCTTACCCTGGTGCTGATCCTGGGGTCACTCCTTTACCTCATTGAAGGAGAAGAGAATGGTTTTACCTCTATTCCTCAAAGTGTTTACTGGGCCATAGTTACCATCACCACGGTGGGATACGGCGACATCGCTCCTGCTACTATAGCGGGAAAGATTCTTGCCTCCATAGCCATGCTTACCGGCTTCTCCATCATTGCGGTCCCCACCGGGATCATATCGGTCGAAATCGGGAAAGCCGTCAAATCGGGCCGGAGTCCAAAGCAGGTATTATGTTCAAACTGCGGTCACGACCACCACGACAACGATGCACATTTCTGCAAGATCTGTGGAACCAAACTATAGTACACACTATGGCATAGCATTTGTTTTTGCTAAGTAACTTGAAATTTTAAATCCCTAACAATGAAACGACTCATACCCACACTGTTATGTGTACTTGCCATTTTGCCGCTTCAGGCGCAGAACAACTCCTTTGTAATGGAACCCGAATCACCCTCTGTGATCGGAAGAATCAGCCTTATTACTCCTAAGATTATTGCTGAATTCGCCCCGACAGCACATTTTACCCTTACCACGGGGTTCTGGCTGCAGGCTAATTTCTGGGATTTATGGGAGGAGGGATATGCCGACCCGACCCTGGTTCCTAGCATCACCATAGAACCACGGTACTATTTTAACCTGGAAGACCGGAAGAAGAAAGGAAAACCCACCCGCTACTATTCTGGATGGTACATCAGTCTCCCGTTTAATATCGAATTCCCCGATCTGCGTTTCAATATGGGAGGAACTATCGGGTTCCAGTGCATCATGGGCAAGAGATGGTACTGGAATATAAGTTTCGGTCCCGGTTTTGTGTACACCGATTCCCGGTTTCATCTGGATGGTGCCGGCGATTTCGGGCTGGGAATCATTTTGAATAAGATGTAACTTGCTTATACCTTCACCTGCATTTCAGGTCTAAACCGAATAAAAGAAACCCAACTAAAACTATACCAACCATGAAAACGCTTACCACCATTCTTATGGCCCTCATAGGAATCGCTATTCTTACCTTCAGCTCCTGTGGACAGAAATACACTCTTGAAGAGAAGGAGGAGAGAGCCTGGGCTATGCCCCTGCTTCCGGAATCACCCTGATCGAAGCGAAGGGGTTTGCCTTCAAGGACCTGAACAGAAACGGAGAACTGGATGCATATGAAGATTGGCGCTTGCCGGTGGAAGATCGTATCAGCGATCTGGTTGGGCAGATGTCGGTGGAACAGATGGCTGGACTGATGCTCTACAGTGGTCATCAGTCAGTCCCATCGGGTAGTCGTGGTTTTTTTTCCGGTACTTACGATGGCAAGCCGTTCCAAGAGAGCGGCGCAGCACCATCCGATCTGTCCGACCAGCAGAAAAAATTCCTATCCGGGGACCATCTGCGCCATGTGCTGATTACTTCGGTACAGAGTCCGGCCATAGCAGCCATGTGGAACAACAACATGCATGAACTGGTGGAAGGCATTGGGATGGGAATCCCTGTCAACACCAGTTCGGACCCGCGGCACAGGACCAGGTCCAGCGCAGAATTTGACCTTGGTTCGGGTGGGAATATATCCATGTGGCCGGCCACATTGGGAATTGCAGCCACCTTCGATCCTGTTCTGATGAAACAGTTCGGAGAAATCGCTTCCATTGAGTACCGGGCACTGGGGATCTCCACCGCCCTGTCACCGCAGATCGACCTGGCCACCGAACCGCGGTGGAGCCGCTTCAACGGCACCATGGGTGAAGATCCTCAACTGGGCACCGACATGGCCAGGGCCTATGTGGATGGATTCCAGACCTCTGCCGGAGACAATGAAATTTTGAATGGTTGGGGCTATTACATAGGGCTTCATACGGCGCGAA
>JAGLPR010000323.1 GCA_023137255.1 Bacteroidales bacterium
CCTATTTTGTTATTTAAAAGTTCACGTCGCTGACCTAAGACCGAGGAATGTATATTGGTTTCATTTTCTATCTCTGCTAACAGAGATGCTCACTCTTCAATTGACAAGGATAATAGTGCAGTTTTTATTTCGGCTTTATCCATCTGTTTTTATTATAAAGATACAAAAAGGAATCGAGGATAAAACTAAAAAGGCTCTATCCGTCAATTCATGATTAACTTAACACTAGCTTCAGATTCCATTTATCTTTTTTTTATCTTACCCACTGAATATTGTTTCACAAAAACAGTGGGCTATGAAAAAACAGATTGTTTGGATTTTAGTTGGGGGAATGGGTCTCCTGTTGTTTCTCTCTTTTAATCTCGGTCGCACAGCTGATAAGGTATTTCCGGAGGAGATCGGCGCGATTCTGAAATCGTCCTGTTACGATTGTCATACCACCGGGGCAAAGTCAAAGGATGCTTTGAAAGCAGTTCAATTCGATCTCTGGGACGACTACCGTGTGACAAAGAAGATAGGATTGCTGGGAGAGATCTGTGAGATGGTGGAAGAGGGAAAAATGCCTCCCAAAAAGTACCTGGAGCATAAGCCTGACAGGAAGATGACAGAGGCTCAGAAGAAGCAGTTATGCGACTGGACCAGGAAGGAGTCTGAAAGATTGATGCAGGCTAACTGATGAGAAGAGTAGTAAAATTTGCTGGAATTGGCCTGGCAGCCGGATTGATTGTGCTTCAGTTTTTCCAGCCTGAGAAGAATATGGAACCTGTTGACCCTGCAGAGGATCTGTTGATGCTTACCTCACCTCCGGCACATGTGACAGGATTAATCGAAACCGCCTGCTACGACTGCCATTCCAACCAGACAATCTATCCCTGGTACAGCAGGATCTCGCCCGTTTCATGGTTTATGCAGAAGCACATCCAGGAGGGGAAAGAGGAACTGAATGCCAGTGACTACGGGAGCATGGATCAAGCGGATAAAATAGGTTTCCTGGTCGATTTTTGTGAAGTGGTGGATGCCGGGACCATGCCGCTGGTAAGCTATTCGCTGATTCATAAGGAGGCCCAGCTCAGCCAGGAGGATAAAGAAGCGATCTGCAACTGGAGCGAAGAGGAGGCACTGAAGGTCATGAGGGAGTGATGGCCCATTGGTGTTAAAAAAGTTAAATTTGGTCAATACCCTGTAGTCACCTCACACTTTAAGGACCCGGCTGCGTTATCTATCTATCCCCGTTTAAGGTCCATTCGTAAAATTCCTTCCTAGGAAATTTTCTGACAGCTTGACTTTAAAGGGTTTAAGACTTACATTTATATAGAACCGAAAAACCATACAGCCATGAAAAGCTATTTAAAATTATTCTCGCTCGCAGTACTGGCTATGGGTTTTGCTTCCTGTAGCCTATTGGATGTTGAAGTTGACACCGAATACACCGCCACACTTAATATTTTTGTGGAAGAGCCGGTAATGAAGTCCACGACCGGTGTAGCATTCTCCGCATCCTCAACGGTTAACCCGGATGAAAATGAGGAAGTTGAAGAGTATGGACACCTGATTGAGAATTACGATGTTTCTGAAATTGTTGCTGTGGTTACCTCTGTAAACCAGATAGATGAGCTGGATGTGGTATTTCTCGCAGGTTCCACTTTCTCCATTCAACAAGGATCGACCACTGCTTCATGGACCATGGGGACAGACTGGCCCGTTGAGGTGGGTACGATTTTCGAAATGGAGAACCTGGGAGATGCATACGGAATGGTTGCTGATATCCTCCTGACACTGGATCCTTTTAATGTTACAGCCACTGGAGAGACCAATGTGGGTGGAGTCTCCATTACTATGGATGTCACCATTAGATCAACCTTAACTGCGAATCCTTTAAATTAGGATCTTCTAACGAAGCAAGCTTTATTGTATTAACCAGGTCGGTACTATCAGGTGTGTGGCCTGGTTTTTTTTATGTTCTGTTAGGTAATATATGATATATTTACCCTGAAACTCAAATATTCTGAAAGCTCGCCTTTACCATGAAAAAGATTATTAAAAGAATCCTTTGGTTATTGCTTGTTGCATTGATTGCTGTGCTTACCTGGTTTGCCTGGCCCAGGCTGCCCATCATCACGGCTTTTGCTGCCAAAGGGATGTGCTCCAGTGTGTTTTTGGCCGATAAAACTCCGGAAAGGGTGATGGCTGAGGATCTTTCGTTTTTCCCTATAAGTCTGGCCAAATGTAAAATTAATTACGAGGAGAAGTCAGTGACCGCTAAGGTGCTGGGACTGGCCAAGCGGAAGGTGGTATTCAGGGAAGGTCTGGGTTCGGTGATCGTGCTGGAGAAGCCGGAGCCGGAGCTGATGGCCGACTCTTATGAGATTCCGGATCCGGGTTATAGTCAGGATACCATCCTCTGGCCGCTGGGCGATGTGATACCGGAATCGTTGCCTGAAGGAGTCAATTATGAAAAGCTGGAATCCATCCTGGAGGATGCCATCGATAAACCCGGGACAGAGCCGTTCAAAAAAACCCTGGGAGTGGCCGTGGTTTATGACAATGAGCTGATCGGGGAGAACTACCTGGAGGGTTATGATTCCTATACGAAGTTTCATGGCTGGTCCATGACCAAATCCGTGACCGGCGCCATGGCGGGAGCCCTGGTTAGTGAGGGGAAACTGAATGTAAAAGCATCTGCAGAACTCCCTGAATGGGCCGGTGATGGCCGGGAAAATATTACCGTGGAGAACATCCTTCATATGAGCAGTGGACTGGAGTGGGTGGAGAACTACTTCACCATCTCCGATGCCACAGTGATGCTGATGCAGAGCGACGACATGTTTTCGTCGGTGACAGCTTGTGAACTGGCCCATGAGCCCGGGAGCTTCTGGAACTACTCTTCGGGCGATGCCAACCTGCTTTCGGGCCTTCTAAGTAATGCCATTGGGGATGTGGATGAATACCATGGGTACGCGTATACCCGCCTGTTTCACCGGATTGGCATGCTCAATACCGTGGTAGAAACAGATGCCAGCGGACTGTTGGTGGCCTCGTCTTACAGTTACGGATCAACCAGGGACTGGGCACGGTTTGGATTGCTCTTTCTTAACAAGGGGATCTTTGAAGGAGATACGGTCCTCACTCCTGAGTGGGTGGAGTACATGACCACTGCAGCCCCGGCATCGGAGGGCAAATACGGCGCCACCTTCTGGCTGAAGGAACCCGATGTGGAGAATGCCCTGGTGGATGTACCGGACGATATCTTCTTTGCAGATGGTTTTCTGGGTCAGCGGGTCTACGTGATCCCGTCCAAAAAGCTGGTGGTGGTAAGGATGGGTTACAGCCTGAGTAATTTTAATGTAAATGATTTCCTGAAGGAGATCATCGCCACTCTTCCTGAGTAAGAAAAGCGATCGGGCTTAACTTCGGTCCAGGAGATCGTCGACTTCATTTTGCAAGCGGAAGAGTTTGTGGTCGTAAAAGGGTGTCAGATCCCATGATCGCTGAAGTACCTCGTCCGATTTCTCGTATTCACCCTGCTTGAAGAGTCCCAATCCGTATGTATAGAGGAAGGATGCATTATCGGGATACTTTTCCGCCAGTGGAGAAATAAGTTCCATTCCCTCCTCCAGGTTGATGTCATTGGTGATCAGGAACAGGGCGAATTCAGCAGTAAGGTAATCATCCTCGGGTTTCAGTGAATGGGCCTTCCGAAAGTAAAATTCAGCCCTTTCAAAGGAGCCTGCCTTGTCGTACACACCTGCATACCACAAAAACCGGAAGGCCTCTGGCCATCCCTTCTGTTCAATCGCTTTTCTAATTTCTTCCATGTAGTAAGCTACTTGCACGCTGTCTCCCTGAGATACGGCACAGATAGCCTGCCAGTAATCGAATGTGGATTTCTGATCAGGCCAGAGTTCCCTTCCATCCTCAAACACTTTTTGCTCCTTTTTGTGGGATCCAATATTGTGATATGCCCCGCCCAACAGAATATAGGTCCACGCCCAGGCATGGTTATCCATTTTCTTCAGGAGATCGAGGCTAAGCTCAAACCCTTCGATGGATTCCTCCCATTGCTCCAGGTTAAAGTTGATCCAGCCCTCAGTATAGGCCATGATAGCAGAATGAGGATGATGCTTCAGGTACTGTCTCGCGTATCCAAGCTGTTCAAGTGGTTTTTTATCAGCGGCTGCTTTCACTGCATGAACCATCATTTGCATGTCGGGAGGCAGGCGGTCGATCCGTTGGAAAGCCTGGTAGGCCCAGTATTTTGATTGCTCAGCCAGGCGCTGGTCTCCATAGCAATAGGCCAGTTTCATCATGGCCGACACAAAATTGGAGTCCACCTGGATCGCTTTGTTATAGAAACCGGCAGCGCAGTCATAATCCAAGCGGCCGTGACAATCCATGCCCTGTAGGAAGTACTTGTATGCGTCAGGCGAATTGGTGAAGACATTAGCTACTTCAAATACCTGGTTTTTTTTCATACTCCTGATCTCCAGGTAATCTCTTACAATAGTTGAGAGAGAATCGGCCAGGTCGAAAAGTTCATCTTCTGCATGACCTTCCATCTCGTATGATTTGTAAATCTCCGCAGTTTCGGCATTTATGATATTGGCCGTAACTCTCACCTTTTTACCCGATTTGTGCATGTTCCCGGAGATCACAGTATTGGCCTCCACCTTACGGGCCATTTCACCTGCCAGTGAGGGCGTAAGACTGGCGTAATTGACTCCAGCTTTATTACCCACCAGGCTATTCATGGTTTCGAACTGTCTGACCGATAACTCCTCCGAATTTGAAAGGGAGGTGATCAGCAGGTTCTGCATTCCTCCCTGCCAGAGATTGAAAATAGTATCGCCGGTCATGTTTTTAAATGGCATGACCGCGATGGAGATCTTACCCTTCATATTTCGGGGGAGGCGGGAGTCCTGGTTGCCAAAGACTTTTGGGTAGGCCAGCACCGCTACCACAATAAGTAGCACTGCAATTACCCCATCACTTAATCTGATCCTCCTGCGTTGGGTTATTACTGGTTCCCCGGACTGCTCAAGCTCTTCAATGGGTCCGGTCTTTACTACTCCCTGAGGAGTGATGTCAAAGACCCAGGAAAGCACAAAGGCCACAGGCAATCCAACAATGAGCAGGATAATTACAAAAGTAACGGTCCAATCGGGCAGTCCCAGCCTGGGTAACATAATCTCGGCCGCCTCCATAATGATAAAGGCAGTGGCAGCGTACATGGCGATAACTCTGGGTACCCCACGTCGCTTAAGTTCCTGCCAGAATCCAGGTTTGCTTTTTAACATCTATGTAAAAGATAGATTCCCTGCAATTTACAACCTGAAACCAAAGAAGTCAAATGTCCCCAATACAGAGCGACCTAATTTGATTATCTTGGAGGAAATAGCCGGATTTATAATTCGGGAAATCCATCATCAATCCACTTCTGGAGCAGGTTGATGTTACATTCTGAGAGCTGTTGATTTGTGGGCATTTTTGCATACCCTTCTTCATACCTGATCGATCCCATCAGGCTGCCGTTCCCGGCCAGGGAAACCAGGTCGTCGTAACCTGCAATCACAATCCCTCCGCCTGCATTGCTGGTGCTGTGACATCCGGTGCAATAGGATTCCATCATCGGCCAGATCTGTCCCGAATAGGTGACGTTGGTAGTATCGCAGCCGTCGCTGCAGGCATTGTTTTGTGCTCCCTGGGCAATCCATTGCCTGATCATCTGAATCTGATCGGAGTTCAAAGGATCGTAGGGTGGGGGTGGCATCAGGTCGTCACCGTCGTCAGTCAGAGTCTCAAAAAACTCACTGTCGTTCGGGTTCCCGGGTTTGATTTCTCCTGTTCTGATAATGGAGGAGTAATCGGTGAGGATCACTCCATCTTTATGTGAATCCTTGTCGTGGCAACCTGTTGTCGCACATGAGGATACCACAAGTGGAAGTATATCATTACTGAAATAGACCGTATCCGGATTGCAGGTACTGACTATTGCTGCTTCTTCTTCAAGAACGGGAATCTCCCGATCCGGAATTTGATATTGGGTACATGAGAGGGTTGAGAGGGTGATGAGGGCAATAAGAGTTGGGGTGCACGTGCTGAATATTGTTTTCATAGAGCAGTGCTTTTGCATTAGAAACGACTGAATGAGCTGGGTTGTTTCTATTTTCGCTGCTTATCTCTTTTATTTATAATTTGTTCAAATAGCACATGGAGTAAAACTTAAAAGTCTAAGGTAAAAAAAAGCTCAGACCGGTTTAAATATGTATTTCCTCCAATGGTACCGGGGCAATCTCTGAATAAAATTTACCAGGTTTAAAATATATACCCTACATTTATTGAGGTACTAAAACTATGAATATGAAAAGAGTTAGAACAATTGTCGTCCTGCTGCTGGCCGTATTTTCATTGTATGGTCAGGATATTGTTGGGACCTGGAACGGAGCATTCACAATTCCACAGGGAGAGTTAAGGATAGTATTCCATATCTCTTCAGTGGATGATGGGTATACCTCTACCCTGGATAGTCCGGATCAGAATGCCTACGGGATTCCGGTTGACTCCACTTTCTATAAAAAACCGGAGTTAACCATCAAAATAACTGACCTTAATTTTGTTTATGTAGGGAATCTGGGTGAGGACAATGTGATCAAAGGTACATTTACCCAGATGGGACAATCGTTCGAATTAAATATGACTAAGCAGGAAGAGTAGTTCCGGATGCTCCACTATTGGAGTGTTTTTCTTGATTTCATTAGTCTATTCCAGAAATGCTTATAGAGGAAGCTGCTTTCGTCCAATTCACACAATTGTTTGTACATGGGTTTGTTTACTGTGAAGGCAAGGATGTCAGGTGGCAAATGCTCTCTCATGGCCATATCTGTTGCACCAATGGCAGCTCTGGGCACCCCGGTTTTCAGGTCCCCCAGTAAAGCAGCCATTTGACCACAGCCTGAACCAAAAGCTGTAATTACCGGATGGTTCTCAATGGATGCATTGTTATACTCGGCACCGTGAATCAGAAGACTTAACTGGTCGGGATTAACATAGAACGTAATGGTTTTCAAATCTTCATAGTGATCATCTTTAAGGGGACCTATCACCACATGTCCATTTCTGATCATATAGGGCTTCAGGTTTTCGAGCCATTCACACATCAGCCTATCGGTCGACTTAAACCCTTCCCGATTATTCAAACCATGTGCAAAATCTTCCCGGGAGGCAAACTCAACACCGCCTACCCAGTAGCCGCCACCTCTGCAACTTGATTCGCCCGCTGTTACGCTTGTGCTATATCCTTTTAACCAGTCGGCATAACTGGAAAAGAAACAACGTTTGGGTTTACTGAAAGGCTCGAAAGGTTTTATATCGGGCACATCGTAAAATCCAATCAGTGGGGTAGTAATCCCGGCTATATCAAGTAATTCGTGTGGATTGGGAACCATATCAAATCTAATTTTTAAGATTATCGTTGATTTTTTCCAGCAATGAGTTCAATTTAACTAATATTTCAATCTGTACTGCAAGTAGGGTTCATCCCTTCAAAGAATCCGCTGTTTCCGGGAACGGGTAAAAAAGTACCTTTGTATCGCATGGAAAAATTTGATGTTATTGTTGTTGGTGCTGGTCCAGCCGGATTATTGGCTGCGGGTAGCGCTTCAGAAACAGGCAGAAGGGTGCTTGTCCTGGAAAAGATGAGGCAAGAGGGCAGGAAACTTTTAATTACCGGAAAAGGACGATGCAATATCACCAATGATTCAAATGTGGGTGAATTCATCAAACATGTCTATCCCAATGGCCGTTTTCTGCGCACTGCATTTGGACAGTTCTTCTCCAAAGAGATCCTCGAGTTGCTTCATAAATACGGTGTGGAGACTACCCGCGAGAGGGGTGGTCGTTACTTTCCTTCCAGCAACAGTTCTGCAGATGTGCTATCGGCCCTGTTAAAATGGGTCAATGAGCTGAAGGTGGAAATCCGCTGTGGACAAAGGGTCGAAAAACTGATTATCGAAGACCAGGCAATTAAGGGTGTTCAGGCAAATGGACAGGAATTCAGAGCAGGTAAAGTGATCCTGGCCACCGGGGGCAAATCCTATCCGGCCACCGGATCCAATGGAGAGGGTTATGAACTGGCACGGTTGGCGGGACACTCTATTTCGCATGTGAGACCTGCCCTGGTCCCCCTGGAAACGGATGGAGATGTGGCCCAACAGCTTCAGGGCCTCACCCTGAAAAATGTAAGGGCAACAGTTTGGGTAAATGATAGAAAAGAAGGTGAAGATTTTGGTGAGATGATCTTTACCCATTTTGGATTGTCGGGTCCCATCATACTTACTCTCAGCAGAATAGTGGTTGATGCGCTACATCAGAAGAGTAAAGTGGAGATTTCAATCGATCTGAAATCTGCACTTGACGAACAAAAGCTGGATACTCGCCTGCTTCGGGATCTGGATGAATCAGGAAAGAAGAGGATCTCTAACCTGTTTCGGAACTGGTTGCCTTCATCAATGATCCCTGTGTTTATGGACACGCTTGGTATCGATCCGGAGAAGGAGGGTCACCAGGTTTCATCCAGGGAGCGCAGGAGGATCCGGAATCTGATGAAAGATTTCCGGTTTAAAATTACAGGTCACCGCTCGTTTAAGGAGGCCATCATTACGGCAGGTGGTGTATCAACAGCCGAAATCACATCAAAAACCATGGAGTCTAAACTGGTCTTGGGACTCTTCTTTGCAGGAGAGATGATCGACCTGGATGCAAAAACAGGCGGTTATAATCTCCAGATCGCATACTCCACAGGTTGGTTGGCAGGAAAATCATCCAGGGCCGAACCTCTTCTTACAGGCACAAAATGATCATTGATCCTTAATGCACCGAACTGAGAGGCCCTTATCTTTGAGTATACCATAGCGGGTAAATTCCCCTTTGGCCGAATATAGTGCGCGACCAACCACCCTGACATCTCCATCATCATCAGAAGAGGAAAAAAAGGTCATGATTCCCAGATACCCCTTATGTTCATTATCGCCACTCATACCAGCTGAAAGAGCAGAAAAACCGGTTGAATTTGTGGCACCTGCATTTGGACTTTTCCAGTGAGTTGTTCCAACTTCCTTTAATTTACCACCGGCTGCATCAGGACCACCAAGAAAGTTAGAGAGTTTTTCAAATTCAGCATCAGATGGCAGATGCCAGCCTTCCGGACATACATTTTTGGCGGTTTCCCAGTTATAGAGGTAACCGTAAGTCTGTACATAGTCTTTGAGATCCGAATAGGTAAATGAACCACTTTCGGGTTTAAAAGCAAGATTTTCGGCCATCCACCACTGATCTCCAATTTTTACAGTTTTATACTCTTTCCCATCTCTGTTGTCAGAGAAGGATCCTGTTTCCTGGGCATAAGTGCAAGTCAATAAACCACCAATAAGGATTACTGTTATTACGAAAGGTATAGTCTTTCTCATGATGCTTGATTTTGTTGTTGGTTACAGCAAATTACAACATGCATAGAGCAAAGTCAATATATTTTTGATATTCAATGAAATAGAACAGAATACGTATTAATCCTCTTTGAAATTGAATTGAAGAATGTCAAGTATATACGGGTTTTTCAGACAGCTACTTCCTAATGTAGATGGATGGTGGAACTTCACTTCATATTAGTAACATAATGGGGACAAAAAACCCGGAATGTAGATCCCGGGTTCTTTGCGAATTTCTATTTAAGAATCAATCTTGAGATCCAAGTGTGATTTCGGTAGTTACATCGTCTATGGTCATGTCAGCAAGATTATCGCATTCGCCTTCACCATAGTTGATATAGATGGAAGATTCTCCTTCAATTTCAATGGTGATGCTGCCGGAAACCGGAAACATGGAACACTTCTTATAGTATAGCCCATCTGTGATGGTGGCCGTAAATGAGTTACCACTGAAGTTAATACCGCTTGCACTACCACTTACCATATATTCATCATCGACTGCCAGGAAACTTTCGTATCCGGCTATCATTTCAACATCACGATAACTCTCCCAGGTCATTGAAGCAGTATCTGCTCTTGAATAACTGGCATCCAGAAAACTGCGTTCAAATGTAAGATTCTCCAGGTCGTTAAAGCCAGTGTTTAAAATATTACGGGTTCCTTCCAGTTTATCTCCGTTGATAGAAAAGTCTACGAAAGTTACAGTTCTCGAAGATCCTTCATTTTTCCAGAAGTCTGTCAGAACAACATTCACAGAACCTGATTTAGTGTTTCCGAAACAATCAACACATTCTTCATCTGTATAGGAAAATGTCCAGGAACGCGGCCAGAATTCATTGTTTTCATTTTCGTGGACGGTTACCTCAAAACATGGTCCAAAAGCGATCTCAGAAGTAGATTTCAGCGTAGCATCTAAGGTAGCATCATCTAAATCATTTAGATCTAAAATTCCCAGCAATGCAGTATAATCTGTTGCGGTTGTGAGATTATCATTCAGATTTTCAGTTGTGTCTTTGGTACAGGAAGAGAACGAAAAACTGATGG
>JAGLPR010000324.1 GCA_023137255.1 Bacteroidales bacterium
GGGAGATACCCTGGCCCTGACCATCACAGAGCCGGCTGTGCCTGTAACAAGCATCACAGTCACAGCGGCTGGTGGGGTCACAGAGATCGTTGTGGGGAACACCCTGCAATATTCTGCCACTGTATTACCTGTGGATGCCTCCAACCTGTCGGTTGCCTGGAGTGTGGTCATTGGTACCGGATCGGCTTCGATCTCTTTGGAGGGGCTTTTGACCGGAGGATTGCCCGGACGGGTGGATGTGATTGCCATGGCCATGGATGGAACCGGAATGGGAGATACCCTGGCCCTGACCATCGCCGCACCGGAGGTACCGGTAACAGGAATCACAGTTACAGCGGCTGGTGGGGTCACAGCGGTCGATGAGGGGAACACCCTGCAGTTTTCAGCTGCTGTAATGCCTGTGGATGCCTCCTACCCGGTGGTAGCCTGGAGCGTGGTTAATAGTACCGGATCGGCCTCGATCACTTCAGGGGGATTGGTAACTGCCCTCACTACAGGGACTGTGGATGTGGTGGCCACAGCAGCAGATGGATCGGGTGTAAGCGACTCTTTCTCGCTAACCATAGTCGCTTCTACCGTACCTGTTTCAAATATTTCTATAGTTTCCGCCGGAGGTGTCAGTGTGGTTGACGAGGGGAACACCCTCCAGTTTACAGCTTCGGTTTTGCCTTCGAATGCCACCAATCAAGCTGTTTTATGGAGTGTGAATCATGGAACCGGCACGGCCGATATCTCGCAGAATGGCCTTCTCACTGCAGGAACAGAGGGCACGGTCGATGTACTGGCTTCGGCCCAGGATGGTTCAGGTATAGGCAGCTTCTTTGCACTGTCCATTCAAGGACCTGACGGCCTTTCTGAAGAGAGTAAAAGCAGCACAATCGTGCTCTATCCCAATCCCTCCCCGGGCAAGTTCTATCTGGATGCGGGAGATTTGTCCATTGTAAAGATTGAGGTGGTTTCTGCAGCGGGCTCCGTGGTCCTGGAGTTGTTTCCGGAACCGGGGGAGCGGGTGATTGAACTTGACCTGTCAGATCAGAAACCGGGTGCATTCTTCATTCATACTCTCTCCAAAGAGCAGTCGTCTGTACATCGTGTAATCATTAGCAGATAAGCATGGAAATTAACAGGGAGGAGGCGTTAGCCAGGCTTCAGAAGCATGTCAGCAACGAGAAAACCATTATACACAGTCTTGCTTCCGAAGCAGTGATGCGGGCCCTGGCCGGGAGGCTGGGTGAGGACCAGGATCGTTGGGGAATGACCGGTCTGCTGCACGATATCGATGTGGAGCTTACCCATGCCGATCCAAAGGTGCACGCACTGAAAGCGGAGGAGCTGCTTGCAGACTTCGGACTGGACAGTGAGATGCTCGAAGCCATTCGAATGCACAACGACGAAGCCACCGGCATTCCCAGGTCAACCACCTTCCAGCATGCACTGGCAGCCGGGGAGACCATCACCGGTCTGATCTATGCTACCACACTGGTTTATCCCGATAAAAAAATTGCAAGTGTCAAGTATAAATCGGTCCGCAAGCGGATGAAGGAGAAGGCATTTGCAGCCAGTGTGAACCGCGATCACATCCTGGAGTGTGAGAAGATAGGGATCCCCCTGGATGAGTTTATCC
>JAGLPR010000325.1 GCA_023137255.1 Bacteroidales bacterium
ATCTCCACGGTCACGTTGTAAGATTCCATTTTCCGGGGATCGATGTCCACCTGGATCTCACGTCCCGGGGCACCCATCAGTCCAACCGATCCCACACCGTCAATCCTGTTCAGCGGATTGACCACTTTCTCGTCCAGGATGTTGGCAATGGCCTGGTAACTCTCATCGGCAGTGACCCCGTAAAAGAGAACGGGCATGGCGCTGGAACTGAATTTAAACAGAGAGGGTTTGTCCACTTCTTCAGGCAGGAACTGCTCCACGAAGCTGAGGGCATCCCGCATCTCGTTGGATGCCTCATCCAGGTTTGTCCCCCACTCAAATTCACACATCACAATGGACATGTTGTCGCGCGATGTCGAAAAGATGTTCTTCAGGTGGTAGACCGAGTTCAGACTACTCTCGATGGTCCGGGACACATTGGTTTCAATGTCGGCCGCACTGGCTCCCGGGTAGGTAGTAACCACCGATATGACCGGAAAGTCAATATCGGGGTAGAAGTCGATGGGCAGCTTGTTCAGGGAGTATACCCCCATCACCAGCAGTGCCACAAAGATCATTATTGTTGTGATTGGTCGTTTGACCGCGTTTCCGTAGATACTCATTTCAAATACTTTATATGGTTAGTCAGCCACTACATTTACCGGGGTGCCGTTTTCCAGTTTGCTCTGTCCGGCATAGATCAGTTGTTCTCCACCCTTGATTTCGGGCGAAGAGATTTCCAGCTGGTCATCATGCCTGTTCACAATCTGCACGGTCACTCTTTTTGCGGTCCCGTTCTCGTGCAGCATCACATACCTTTCATTGGTTCCGGTTTGCTGCATCACAGCAATGGAAGGAACAATCAGTGCTTCAGCCTCGCCCAGTTTCAGTCTGACGCGGGCAAACATCCCCGGATTCAGCATCTCTCTCTTGTTAGGAACCTTTACCTCAGCAACGAAAGTTCTGGAAGCAGCGCTGATGGTGGGATGGATCCTGAATACCTTTCCGGTAAATTGTTCATCCGGATAGACATCGGTGGTGATGGTGGCTGTCATGCCCTCCTTAACAAGTGGCAGGTACTTCTCGCTCAGATTGACCATCAGCTTCACCGGGTCCACCTGCATCATCGATACCAGTGCAGCTTTTCCCACCGGGGTATTGGGTGTCGGGGAGAAGAGTTCGCCATCGTTGAAGTATTTACCGGTGATGATCCCTGAGTAGGGCGCCCTGAGCAGGGTGTTCTCCTCCAGGTTGTTTAAAACCAGTTGGGTGGTCTCCACCTGTGCTTTCATCTGGTCGTAAGACTGCTGGGTCACTGAACCGTACCTGAGCAGGGTGTCCATGCGCGTCAGGTCGGTTTTCAGGGTCTGATACTGCAGACGCGTCTGTTCCAGCTGGGTGCGGTCCATCTCCACCAGAAGATCTCCCTTTTTCACACGGTCGTTTACTTCAACTTTAACAGAGCGGATTCTTCCCTGTAGTGCAGGGGAAAGGTAGGTCTCCTTGAAGGCAACTACAGAAGAAGTAATTCTCTGTTCCACTGCGGTTTCACGGTACTCCAGTGCCATGATTTTCACGGGCTGGACTTTCTTTTCAACACCTGCAGTTTCTGACTCAGCAGCTCCCGGGGGTTTCATATTGCAGGAAATCAGAGTGGCACCGGCAATGGCGGTGAGCAGGGCAATCTTTATAACTTTCATATTGGATAATGTTTTCATGATCGGTCTTATTTTCACAGTTGTACAGGGCTAAAGGTTATTCATCAGTTTATCGAGCTGCAACTTGGCATTCATCACCTCCAAAATCGCTGTGAGGTAATTGCTTTCGGCATCGAGGTAGTTGTTGTTGGCCTGGGTCAGGTCGAGACTGGTGGCCATTCCCTGCTCGAATTTGCGGCGGTAACTGTCATAAACACTCTGGGCCACCTCCACATTTTCCTGCTGGGTAAAGAAGTTCTCCAGCGAGCTCTGCAGGTTGTATTTGAATTGCTTCTCCTGCAGGGTCAACTGGTCCTCCAGGATGCTTTTGTTGGTCTGTGCCATGCTGTAATCGATCCTGGCCTGATCGACACGAACCTTCCTCAATCCGCTGGAGAAGATGGGTACTGACATGTTAAGTCCGACCAGATGGTTTGGATTCATATCAAAACCAGAGGTAAGGATCTTGGCATTGTAGTTATAGAAGCCAGCAATGGTGGGGGCATAATTCCATTGCTCCAGCCCCACCAGCTTCTTGCTGATCTCCTCCTGGGTCTCCATCATCTGGTAGCTTACATTGTTTTCAATGATGAAAGGAACCTCCAGCGCGCTTTCGACCTGCATGCTGGTATACAACATTTCCAGACCGTCGGTAAGCATCAGGTCCACATTTGCCTCAATTCCCAATTGGAAACGGAGCATGTTGTAATTCAGCTCCAGGTTCCGTTCCAGGGCATTTCTTGCATTGGCCAGCTGGTTCACCGTGATCCGGATCTGGTCCACATCGGTCTGTTCGGCCATCCCGGCATTGTACATGGTTCGTGTCTGCTCCAGGGTCTCTTCAAGGTTTACCACGTTTTTTTCAATGATATCAAGTGATTCTTTTGTAATAAGCACCAGGTAGTAGGCATTAATAACAGATTCTTTGATATTTAATTCATTGAACTCATAGTTCTGTTCGGATATCAGCTGCCCGAGTTTGGCAGTCTGTACCCCCACGATATATTGTCCGCTGAAGATCAGCTGTGACAACTGCAGCTTGGCTGTACTCTGGTCAGACAGCAGGATGGTGGTGGGGGGCATCATCGATTGAAGCACTCCTTCAAAGTAGGTCCCCGCAGAGTGATTGTAAATATCCTGCTGGGTCACTCCGGGAAAGGCTTCCGAAGTCTGGTTCCACGCTTCGAGCATCTCTTCCGGGGTAAAGGAAGGGGCCTCTCCCATGCCAAAGTTGAACTCCATTTCATAGTTGAAGTAGGACATGTAATCGACGGCTCCGTCAACCTGGGGAAGTCCCTGTGCAATGGCTTCCCAGATGCTCTTTCTGGAACGCTCTACCTCGAGGCGTGCATTCTGCAGCGATTTGTTGTAAGAGATGGCATGATCGACTGCACCCTGAAGGTTAAGGACCAGTTGATCGGGGAGTTCCTGGCTGGCAGCCGGCTCCTGGCTCATGCCCGGAAGGATCATTCCCGCTACCAGGAGTATGGTGAGTAATGTTTTGCTAAATCGGTTTTTCATATCTATGGTCTGTTTTGTGCTACGTTATCTCTACTGATACAGGATGGATTTACACTCCTGAAGGAGTTTTCTCCCCTTTTTGGTCGATAATCCCCTGAAATAGGGAATGATCATATGCTCGAACAAATCTCTGCGGTCAAATCCGGCTTCCACCAGGCTGCTGTCGTGACCGAAAAGGTCGAATAGCGAATGGAGGGCGCGGTTGACAATGTCAAGATGAAGGTCGTCCCTGAAAACGCCCTGTTCCATGCCGGTTTCAAAGAGCTTCTGGGTGATACTGTAATCGCGGATATCACCCGGATGTGCAAACTCCTTGAATACACCCTTGTGGTATTTCCTGAAGTCATGAAAGAAGATTGGGTTCATCTGGGACACCTGACTGATGGTTTGTTTCATGATCCTGAACAGGGCCTCAATCACATTGTCTGATTTATCAATCAGATCATAAGCCTGTTCCCGGGTTTGATTCTTATAATGCTTAATCACCTCCAGCAAAAGGGTATCCTTGTCTTTAAACCGTTCGTAAATAGTCCGTTTGGAGATCCCCATCTCTTCAGCAAGGGCATCCATGGTCATGCTTCGAATTCCATACTTTCCGAACAACTCTCCGGACTCAACAATTATTCTCTCTCTGACTTTCACAGGTATTCATATTTTCGGCAAGTATATGAAAACTTTTTTAGTTTTTTACGTTTTCAAATCTATTTTTTGTGAAAAATCGGTGAACGACGATTTGGGGTCGGTGAAGTGCAGATAAGGTGTACGCACGCCCATTTTTTTACTACTTTTGCGGGCATGAATATTCCATCAAAATACGATCCCGCCAGTGTGGAGGACAAGTGGTATTCCTACTGGACGGAACACGGCTTTTTCAGATCTACCCCGGATGATAGAGAACCCTATTGCATCGTGATCCCGCCCCCCAATGTGACCGGGGTACTGCATATGGGACATATGCTTAATAATACCCTGCAGGATGTGTTGATCCGCAGGGCCCGCATGCAGGGTAAAAATGCCCTCTGGGTACCCGGAACCGATCATGCTTCTATCGCCACCGAGGCCAGGGTGGTGAACAAACTGGCCGAAGAGGGAATCAAAAAAACCGATTTGTCCCGGGAGGAGTTCCTGGAGCATGCTTGGGACTGGACTCATAAGCATGGCGGGATCATCCTGGAGCAGTTGAAGAAACTTGGGGCTTCGTGCGACTGGGATCGCACCTGCTTTACAATGGATGAGGCGCTGTCGGAGAGCGTGATTAAGGTATTTGTGGACCTGTTCAACAAGGGACTGATCTACCGTGGGGTACGCATGGTCAACTGGGACCCCCAGGCACTCACTGCTGTCTCCGATGAGGAGGTAAACCACAAGGAGGTTCAGTCCAAATTGTATTACATCAGGTACCGGGTGGAAGGAGAAGAGGATTTTGTGACCATCGCCACCACCCGTCCGGAAACCATTCTGGGTGATACCGCGGTATGTGTGCATCCGGAAGATCTTAGGTTTACGAAATTTCATGGCAAAAAAGTGCTGGTTCCCCTGGTGAACCGGCCGGTGCCTATTATTGTGGATGAGTATGTGGATCGTGAGTTTGGCACCGGTGCATTGAAGATCACCCCTGCACACGATATCAACGACTACGAGCTGGGGATCAGGCACAACCTGGAATCCATCGATATTTTTAATGACGACGGAACCCTCAATGAGGCAGCCCGGATACTGGTGGGAGAGGACCGTTTTAAAGCCAGGGAGCTGATTGTTCCGGAACTGGAACAAGCCGGGAACCTGGTAAAAACAGAGGACTATATAAATAAGGTGGGATATTCGGAGCGGACCGATGCGGTCATCGAACCGAAACTGAGTCTGCAGTGGTTCCTGAAGATGAAGGAGCTGGGGGCCCCTGCGCTGGAACATGTGATGAACGACAACGTTCAGCTTCAACCGTCTAAATTCAAGAACACCTACCGCCACTGGATGGAGAATGTGAAGGACTGGTGCATTTCCCGTCAGCTCTGGTGGGGACATAGGATCCCGGCGTGGTTCTATGGGGAGGGACATAACGACTATGTGGTGGCCGAGACGGAGGCTCAGGCACTGAAGCTGGCTCAGGAGCTTACCGGCAATGAAGCGCTGAAAGCAGAGGAGTTGAGGCAGGACGAAGATGTGCTGGATACCTGGTTCTCCTCCTGGTTATGGCCCATTTCGGTATTTGATGGCATCCGGCATCCTGATAACGAAGACATCAACTATTACTATCCCACCAACGATCTGGTCACCGCCCCCGAGATTCTCTTCTTCTGGGTGGCCCGGATGATCATTGCCGGGTATGAATACCGGAACGAGAAGCCATTCAATACGGTCTACCTTACCGGGATTGTACGTGACAGCAAACGCAGGAAAATGTCCAAATCCCTGGGTAACTCACCGGACCCCATCGAGCTGATGCTTAAGTACAGTGCCGATGGTGTGAGGGTGGGAATGCTCTTCTGTTCACCGGCTGGCAACGATCTGCTGTTTGAAGAGGGGCTCACCGAGCAGGGACGGAACTTCAGCAACAAGATATGGAACGCCTTTCGCCTGATTAAAGGCTGGAAAGTGGACTCTGACCTGGAGCAGCCGGCCCATTCGGCCGAGGCGGTGGAGTGGTTTGAGGCGCAGATGAACCGGGCATTCATCAAGATTGAGGACCAGTTTAAGAAATACCGGGTTTCCGATGCCCTGATGATTGTATACAAGCTCTTCTGGGACGAGTTCAGCTCCTGGTACCTTGAGATCATCAAACCGGCCTATGAAAAGCCGATTGATGCGCTTACTTATGAACGCACCATTGGTTTTATCGACCAGCTGCTTCATATGCTCCATCCCTTTATGCCCTTTATTACCGAGGAGATCTGGCAGCTGATCAGTGAGAAGAAGACGGGAGAAAGCCTGATGGTATCCAACATGCCTTCCCCCCATGGATTTAATAAGGAGCTGGTGAAGCATTTTAAGGCCTTGAAGGAGGTGATCACCACCATCCGCAGCATTCGGAAGGAGAAGAACATCGCTCCAAAAGAGAGTCTCAGGCTGATGGTCCGTACCTCTTCGGGAGCGGTTTATCACAGCCACCTGGGTCCGGTAATCATGAAACTGGCCAACCTTTCAGCGGTGGAGATAATTTCAGAGGAACCGGAAGATGCTGTATCTTTCATTGTGAAGAACGTGGAGTATTTTGTTCCGGTGGGCGAGATGGTGAACACCGATGAGGAAATTGCTAAACTGGAAGAGGAGCTGAAGTATACCAGGGGATTTCTGAATAGCGTACAGAAGAAGATGAGCAACGAGCGCTTTGTTCAGAATGCGCCTGCAGCGGTGGTTGAAAAGGAGAAGCAGAAGATGGCCGATGCTGCTGGGAAGATAGGTGTGCTGGAGGCTCAGATTCAAAAGCTCAAGGAGCAAGCCTGACCCGGCTCCAATGCTTCTTCTTCAGGGTGTATTCAATCCGGTCGTGCAGACGGTGTAAGCCTCCCTGCCAGAATTCCATGCGGGAGGGGATGATGGCAAATCCACCCCAGAACGCAGGCCTGGGAACCACTTTTGATCCTTTGAATTTTTCCTGGTATTTCCGGTACTCATTCTCCAGGTACTTCCTGTCGGGCACCACCTTACTCTGGGGGGAGGCCCAGGCTGTTACCTGGCTCTCCAAGGGTCTCGATTGAAAGTAGTGGTCCGATTCAGCATCTTCCAGTGGGCCGGCCATTCCGGCAATCTTCACCTGGCGCTCAAGTTCGGGCCAGTAAAAGTGGGCGGCCACCCTGGATCTGCTCCTGATCTCTTTTGCTTTTCGACTGTGATAATTGGTGTAGAATACCAGGCGATCTGCTTCAATCTTCTTCAGTAAAACAATCCGGGAGGAGGGCTGCCCATTGCTTTCTACCGTGGAGAGTGTCATGGCGGTGGGATCCGGGTTCTCTGACTGCCTGGCCCGCTCCATCCATGCACCGAACAGCACCATTGGATCGGAAGGGAGTATTGACTCGTCCAGCTGATCGAGGCTGTATTCCCTGCGAACCTGCTCCAGGTCGTTATGGGAGTTTTCATCCATGTTTAGAAGTCTGCCTTCAGACTGAGATCAAGGCTGTTGATCTGGTGGGTCAGTGCGCCGACCGAAATATAGTTCACCCCGCATTCGGCATAGCTCCGTATGGTTTCGCGGGTAATACCCCCCGACGATTCGGTTTCCACCCGGTGGTCGATCAGTTTGACCGCCTCTTCAGTCTGTTCCACTGAAAAGTTATCCAGCAGGATTCTCCGAATACCTCCAAGGGCCAGTACCTCCTCTACATCATTCAGGGAACGGGCTTCCACCACGATCTCCAGGTCCAGCCTCTTCTTCTCCAGGTAGGCTAAGGTTCCTGAAATCGCCTCTTCGATGCCCCCTGCAAAATCGATGTGGTTGTCCTTGATCATGATCATATCGTATAAGCCGAAGCGGTGGTTTTCCCCGCCCCCCATCCTCACTGCCTCTTTTTCAAGATAACGCATGCCGGGGGTGGTTTTCCGGGTATCCAGGATTTTTGTACCGGTTCCCTCCAGCAGCTTCACATACTCACGGGTGGTGGTGGCAATGCCGCTCATGCGCTGCATCACATTCAGAACCAGGCGTTCGCATTGAAGCAGAGAATGAACCCTGCCGGTCACACGAAAAACCACATCCCCTGTGGATATGGAGGATGCATCTTCCATCAGAAGGTCGAACCGGATCCCGGAATCAAAACGATGAAAAACCCGTCGGGCCACCACGGCGCCTGCCAGGATCCCATCCTCCTTCACAAGAAGTTTGGCGGAGCCGGAAGCACTTTCCGGAATGGTGCTGAAAGTGGTGTGATCTCCATTCCCGATGTCTTCGAGAAACCACTGATCAATGGCAGAGTCAAGGTCCCGGAGTGAGTTCATATTGAGACTCTTTTTCGATGCTCAGGTAATAGATCAACCGCTTTCCCTGTTTGTTAATGAAAAACAGATTGACTCTGAATGCGCCACCTGAGGTAGTAAGGGTCCCGATGGCATATTTTGATTGTTCCTTGGTGCCTTCAAATGAGATCGTGAATCCGGTGGGGGTATGCTTCTTAAAGAAGCTCTCCATGATCCTGGTGGCCTGGTTCTTACTGGTTTCATAATCTTTCTCCAGGATCGACATTTCCAGGCTTTGATGAAAATATTCAGACATGGCCGATGCATCTCCCTGGCCAATGGCCTCCACCAATCCTCCGGGAACAGTTTGGCCCCAAACTTGAAGCAGGACCATTGTGTTCAGCATTAAAATAGTTAATATCCTCTGTTTCACTTTATCTAAATATCAATTATGTTTGTATATCACCACAACTATTGGGCCAATACAACTGCAGGTGCAAGATACAAAAAAACCTATCTAATCATATCTGATGCGCATTACTCTCATTGAAAGTGGAAAGACCAGGGACCCGTTTATCAGGGAGGGTGTGGAACTATTCCGGAAACGGGTGGTGCGGTATGCGCCATTTAAGATTGAAACCATTCCCGACCTGAAAAATACCCGGAATCTGACCATGAAGGAGGTCCAGAATCAGGAGGCGGCCCTGTTGCTGAAGCGAATCAGACCTTCCGACTATCTGATCTTACTGGATGAACGGGGCCAGGAACACAACTCTATCTCCTTTGCAGAGTACCTGAACGGACTGGAGGGAAGGGTGAACCACCTTCTCTTTGTCATTGGCGGACCTTATGGGTTTTCTGACGAGGTGTACCGCAGGGCCGATGCAAAGCTTTCCCTCTCCAGGCTCACCTTTTCGCACCAGCTTGTGCGGGTGATATTTATGGAGCAGCTCTACCGGGCATTTACCATTCTAAAAGGAGAACCCTACCACCACGCCTGATCAGAAATTATGGAAGAGAAGAGATCACATACACAAACTACACATACCTATCAAAGGGTAATCCTGTTGCTTGGGGCATTTGTGTTCATGGTGATAGGGATCATCTCGGCCACTCTATTCCGGGAGGGTAAATATTCTCATAAAGATGCAGGGCACCTGGAGCGGGTGCTGCACAGGAAGGAGCGTTTTCTGAAAGAGGAGTTCAGCCAGCTGGAGGAGCTGTTTTCCGAGAAGAAGCCCACAAGGGTGCTTGACCAGAAATCGACCGAATACCAGGAGTTGTCGAACCGGGAGGGGATTTCAGTTTTCTACTATGAGGACAACATCCTTAAATACTGGTCGGATCACTCGGTACCTGTTTCCAGTCGCTGGAGAGCAAGGCTCAACAGGCCCTTTTTATCTCTGAGAAATGCCGATTATGTATCGGTAATCAGGCCCGTGCAGGGAGGCAGGCTTGTGGGTTTGATTGAGATCAGGACCCATTTCCCGTCCCAGAATGAATTTCTTGAGAACGGTTTTCAGCACAATTTTAAACTGGATCCGGAGGTTCAGATAGAGTTTTTCGAAGCCGACGGTTCTGAGCCTGTCTATAACGAGGAGGGCGTTTACCTCTTTTCACTCAATTTTTCGAAAGCTGAAACTGCATCAAACGGATTGAAAGCCCTGGCTCTGTCGAGCCTGCTGTTCTCCCTGATCCTGTTGTTTGCCGGATTCTGTTTTTTACTTAAAAATGCTTCCGACAGGGTGAAGTATCTATTGACAGGAGCCATTACAATTTTGATTGCCGGAAGCGCCCTGGCTGTGTTGAGGTACTCTTTCCCATCCATGCTTACCGAGACCGATCTATTCCAGCCCGACCTGTTTGCCAGCAAGTTGTTCCCTTCCCTGGGTGCTCTGCTGGTATTCACTGTTTCGATCCTTTCCCTGGGCGGACTCTACTATCTCTACCTGAACCTGGAGGGGATCCGGTCGACTGCATGGAAGCGGGGCTTGGCAGTTCTCCTGTTCATGATCTTTGCCATTCTGTTGCTGGCCATCGAGCAGTTGATCAGCAGCCTGGTGCTCGACTCCAACATCTCGTTTGAGGCACACCGGGTCACCAGTTTCACCGGCAATACAGTGGTGGGTCTTGCCATTGTGATCATGTGGTTTGTCCTGCTGGGACTCATCATGGATAAGGCCATTGTATTGTTATCCGGGCCATTGTCCAGGCCACTGATATATGGTGCTGTTTCCCTTTCGCTGGCCATGCTGGTGGCATCGCTTCTTCCGGGCAATAACGGTTCCTGGTCAACCTGGATTGCCGTCCTGTTGCTGTTAGGGGGACATCTTTATATGAGGTTTCATTCCAAAGGGAAAATTCCATTTTCCAGGTTTATCTTCCTGATACTGTTTGTCTCACTGTTTATGACACTCCGCTTAAAGGAAAACAACCGCATCAATGTGGAGTTGCAGAGAGAGGTGGAGCTGGTAAAACTCTCCTCCGAGCACGATCCTGTGGCAGAGATGCTCTTCACTGAAATATCCATGGCCATCCGGAACGATTCTGTATTTGCCCGGTTCCTGAACCAGCCCTATATCCCCATTGATCCGGTGGTGACCCGCTTAA
>JAGLPR010000326.1 GCA_023137255.1 Bacteroidales bacterium
TCAATTCGGGCAACTTGATGCCGATTACCTTTTCTGCCTCGGTTTCGAGTAGCTGACCCAGTGCAGCAAGGACCGCCGGATTGTCATCTGCGATAAGTACTTTACTTTTGAACATGTCTTATTTTACTACACTTATTTCATACATATTACAAAATTATAATGATTTGTACAATTATGAGACATACTACTTCTGGGATTTCTGAACTGGAACAATGTAATTCAAATTAAATCAGTATATTACCCTGAATGGCACAACAATTGAATTTTTGACGGAAACTAAGCCCATGAGTTTCTCACAATTCAGAATGATCCTAAGGATCATGATCCAGAATAAAAGATCCACCCTGATTAATTTCCTGGGACTTGTGCTGGGATTTACCTCCCTTGTTGTGATATTCAGCTGGATCAGGACCGAGTATTCGGTCGACAGGTTCCACCAGCATAAAGGACGGCTGTTCCAGCTGGTCATACAGTTTCCTGAGGGAATTCTTGACTCCAACACCCCATATGCCCTAGCCCCCGAGATGAAGAACACCTTTCCGGAGGTGGCCGATTACTCGCGGGAGGTCAGGGTAGCCACTCAAATCAACTCCTCCTTCGATTTCTTTCCGGAGGACCCCGATAACGAACCGGTTTATGAAACCAACGTGGCTCGCGTCGACACAGGCTTTTTCACCATGTTCTCCTATGACCCGGTTCACGGAGCCGTCCGGGACGGACTGGATCGTCCCGATGCTGTGCTGCTCAGCAAAAAGCTTGCAGAGAAATATTTTAATAAGACCAACCCGGTGGGCCGTCAGATCCTGATGAATGGCGAGCAGTTGCTGGAGATCACAGGGGTGGTGGACCTGCCCGACAATACCAGGTTCAATTATGATCTCTTCCTGCCCACTCAGACAGGTCTGCAGAACAGCTGGACCTGGAGGGATCCTTCCTATGTGCTACTACAGCCAGAGGTCGGGATTAAGGCCTTTGAAAAGAAGACAATCACCTTTTTTGATGAAGTCTTCCCCAACCCCCTGCATGGAGAATTTCTACTAAAACTGGTCCCCATCGAAAAAGCCAACCTTGCCTTCGGAAAAAGAAAGGAGTTCCTGTTGTTTTCCGGCATAGCCCTTTTAATCCTGGTGATCGTGGCCATCAACTACATGAATCTTTCTACTGCCAACTACACCCAGAGAATCAGGGAGATGGGAATGCGCAAGATCATTGGTGCCTCTCCGGCAGCCCTAAGAAAACAATTGCTTGCAGAAACCCTGATACAGACCACAGCCGGAATGTTCATCGCCCTCTTCCTGGCGGAACTGCTGCTTCCCCGGCTAAGCAGTTTGTTTGATCTGACTGTTCGTATCGGGTATAAGGAGAATCCGGCCATACTGGCCGGATTTGCCTGCCTTATCCTTTTGTTCAGCCTGCTTTCGGTAAGTTACCCTGTGCTGGTCCTTACACGAGGAAATCCGACCACCATCCTGCGGGATACCTTTGTAAAGGGAAAAGGCAGGTCCAATGTACTGCTGGTCACCACCATCTTCCAGTTTACCGTCTCTGTATGCCTGCTTATATCCACCTTGGCTGTCCTGAAACAGGTAAAGTTTGCCAAGTACACTCCCCCCGGAGTAAATGTGAAGGATGTAATCAAGGTCCAGTTAAACCCCCAGTTGGGAAGACAGCTCTATGGTTTCATTCAGGAGACAGAATCTCTTCCCGGGGTAACTGAAATCACCGCGGGCCAGATGAATCCCATCAACGAAGATAGTAAGACCAACATCGAATGGCCCGGCAGGGATCCGGCCACCCAACCATTGGTCAGGTATTCCATCTGCTTCTCCAACTTTCCCTCCTTTTTTGGCCACGAAATCATTTATGGCCGGCTCTATTCCGACAGCAGCAGTGCAGATCTTTCCAGATACCTGGTGAATGAAGCAGCCTGCGAAATGCTCGGGAAAGAGAATCCTGTGGGAGACAAACTGAACATGTGGGGAGAGGAAGGAGAGATCGTCGGGGTCTTCAGGAACTTTCATCACATCTCGGTTCACTCCCAGATCATGCCACATGTGGTCACCATCAATCCCGCACACTACAGGCACCTTCGCTACCTGTTCATCAGGATCCTTCCCGACAACCAGTCACAAACCATCGACTTCATCAGGGAGACCTTCAGTAAATTCGCCGGCGATTTCCCCTTCTCCTACGAATTCCTGAACGATGAAGTAGACCTTATGTATGCGAAGGATGTGAGGCTGGCACGGATCATTGGGTCCTTTGCTTTCCTTGCTTTGCTGATCTCCTGCCTCGGCATTTACGGACTTGCGCGATTCTCTGTGGAGAAAAAAGCAAGGGACCTGACCATCAGGAGGGTATTCGGGGCATCGTTCCAAAAAATTGTCCTGCTGGCCAACATTGAAATGTTACATCGAATCGGGGCTTCCGTAGTGGTGGCTGTTCCCCTCTCCTACTTCCTCCTGGAACACTGGTTCCGCACCTTTGCCTACCGCACCGAGCTTGCCTGGTGGTTCTTCCTTCTGGGTGGGG
>JAGLPR010000327.1 GCA_023137255.1 Bacteroidales bacterium
TTGTCTATATCGCTTTCTTTGCCATTAGTCTTGGCCCATTAGGCTGGTTGATGGTAACTGAAGTATTCCCTACCAGGGTTCGTGGACTGGGTGCTTCCATTGGTTCTCTATCCAACTGGGGCTTCAACACCCTTGTTGTATGGACATTCTTTAAAATGGCCAGTGCCATTGGCAATGCTAAAGAGGTTGTGATCCCTGAAGGACAGGATTTGTCACAAGCTTGCCCTACCTGTATTGGTAGTGTCTTCTGGGTCTTTGCAGCTGTTGCATTGATCGGACTGGTCTGGGGTTATTTCTATATGCCGGAAACCAAAGGTGTTTCACTTGAGAAGATCGAGGAGCACTGGAAGAAGGGTGGAAAACCCAGACTACTCGGAAAGTAACAATTCAAAAAACCCGGTCACAGCGCCGGGTTTTTTAATATAGTATTGGACGCAAGGGTATTTAGCTCGGTGCTTAAATTTGTCCCAAATGACAAATTATAGGCACCTTCATTAACACCCTTGACGCCCATTATGAAACACAAAGTTCCCGGTACTAAGACCGGGTTTTTTGTTGTATTTTAACAGCGGGAAAGGGCATTGGAATAAGCAGCCTTAGTTTGTGCGCAGCACAAAGTTCAGCTCCGTTAACGATACCCTTTCCGACAGAGGATAAAACACTAAAACCCGGAACTGATGATGAGTTTTCTTGATATTGCAAAGAACAGGTATTCATGCCGGAACTATGATTCCCGTCCCGTTGAACAGGAGAAACTGGAGCTGATCCTGGAAGCCGGGAGGGTGGCCCCTTCGGCAGTGAATTTCCAGCCCTGGCACTTCTATGTTCTTACCGAAAGTGGCGACCTGGAGAAGTTCCATTCGGCTTATCACAGGGAGTGGTTCAAGACGGCTCCCTGTGTCATTGTAATCTGTGGGGATCATGATAGGGCGTGGAAACGAAAAGAGGACGGGAAGGATCATACCGATGTGGATGTTGCCATCACAACAGACCACATGACCTTGCAGGCTACCGAGCTGGGTCTGGCCACTTGCTGGATCTGCAACTTCTATGTGGAGAAGACCAGAGACTTGCTTCAGCTTCCGGATCATATGGAGCCGGTGGTGATATTGCCAGTGGGCTATCCGCTGGATGATGTAGATCCTAACCGTCACGGGGATAAGCGAAAGCCTTTGTCAGAGATCGTTAGCTATGGTATATAGTTAACTGAAGTGTTTGTTGATCCAATAGCTTAGTATGGGGTCAATAATGCTGATATAATTGGGCTGTATCTCAATGATACCTTTCATTTCCAAGCTTTCTTTAATTCGAGCAACATTACTTGATGATCCAAGCATAAAATTTTCCAGTGACTCGCGGGAACACATCTTGCCAACAGGGGTTGATAGGGCCCTTAAGTAGTTGAGTTGTTTCCGGGTCAGGTTTTTCAGTATATTTTCTATGTGAAGTTTATACTGATAAACCAGGTGTTCAAAAGCTTCCTCTACCATTGATACTGTGCATGTCTGAGGGGTTCTAAGAAAGGAATTCCAACTTAGTAACTGCAAATAGAACAAATGATTGTCTGTTTTTACAGAAATGGATCTTGCAGCACTAGTTTCTATCATTTTGTTTCCATTTAAGAACAAACCTCTTATATGTGGTATGTAATTTCTGCTTGGACCTCTAAACGGACAATATAACATGCCAAAGCCTTGGAGCGGGCTGCTAGGGAGTTCAAACAGTTGTTTGAAGATAAAATGGTTATGACCTGAGATGCAGTATGTGCAACTTTTATGTTTACGCCAGCAAAGCATAAATTTTCTTAACACCTGATGGTAATTCTCAAATTGTCTTGCATATTGGAAATTTGAAATGAAAATAATCAGTAAGATCTTCTTTCTGGAGGCTATTGTTTCTGCTAGGTCCAGTAATTTGTAATCCAGTGTTCCGGAACGAAGCTGACCGGGTAATTTTGTGGATGTGCTTCTGCATAGTTCTCGTGCATACCTGGCCAGGAAAGAGGATGGAGTATCCCACAAATTCATATCAAAATAGAACAGCCTGATCTCGTTTTGCAGCTCAAGGAGGTTGTACCCGACTTCTTTAAGCAACATTTGTTTACCCCAGCCTCTGTGGGCTGTAATAACAACATTCCTTAAAGCGGCAAGTTTTGAGACAAGCCGGTTCTTAAGATAATTCTGTCCTGGCAAACTTCCGCTTCCTGGTGGCCTGCTTAGAAATTGTTGTAGTTCCATTTCGGGATTTTCAAATGTCACAAAGCTGTTACACCCATTAATGTTATGAATTGGATTTTATCGCAGCCTCCCTAGTGTTATTTTTTAATGTATTGATATACACTAATATATAGCTAAGTATTTATTGAGCTTTTTCGGAGTTCAATAGGGGTTTACTCTGGATATCACAAAAATGTAACATCCTGATTTGGGTAGAACGGTATGTGTATTGCGAATGATACCGATGATACCGATTATGTGATTATGCTGATGATTCAGAGGATACAGAGAATTCAATTGTTTCAGATTTTTCCAGAAGGAGTATATGCTTCCATTTTAACCAATCAAAATATTGCTGAATAGATTAAAATAAATTAACTTTGATTAATTAAATGACTAATAGTCAGTATTTCTTATTTTATCACCAAAATAATCAGAGTATGGGCATAGCTGAACGAAAAGAGAGAGAGAAACAGCAGCGCAGGGAGGAGATTATCCAGGCTGCTGAACAGGTCTTCTTTTCAAAGGGATTTGATCGAGCCACCATGGACGATATTGCAGAGGAGGCTGAGTTAAGCAAAGGGACGCTCTACCTCTATTTTATGAGCAAGGAAGATCTCCATATGGCGGTGGCACGAAAAGCTATTCACCTGTTAAGAGTGGTTACCTCAAATGCTGCAGAAGGGGAGGGAACTGCCCTGGAGAAACTGGGAAAAATAGGGCGGGCCTGCATTGAGTTCTCCCGGACACACCCCGACCGCATGAAAGCAATCATGACCCTGGAGGAGTTGGAACCCATGGCCCTGAGTGTCTCCACCAGCGATGTACAGGAGATGATCTTTAAAGAATCGACCGTAGGATCGGTGATCGAGCTGGTAGAGCAGGGAGTGCATGAGAAACTGATACGGGCAGATATCCCGGCTTTACTTGTTGCACATACCCTGTGGATGACAGTACTCAGCGTGATCCGGTTTGTGACCATGAAGTCGGCACTTCTTGAGGTGCTCGGGCTCTCCCAGGATCAGATATTTGCGAGTCATTTTGAACTGGTGTTAAATGGCATACGATCATGAAGAGTTTTTTGAGCATAGCGTACCTAATCTGCCTGACCGGATTTACTTCCACAGCACAGAATCCAATACTGGAAAGGTACATCAGTGAAGGCCTTCAGTCCAACCAGGCATTGAAACAGAGGCAGCTCGACTATGCAGTTCAGTTGTCAGCCCTCAAAGAGGCAAAGGGATTGTTCCTTCCCGGTGTAAGCCTGAATGCCCGTTATACCGTAGCGGAAGGGGGACGGATGATTGAGTTCCCGGTGGGAGACCTGCTGAATCCGGTCTACAGTACCCTGAACATACTAACGGCCTCCAATATGTTCCCTCAGATTGAAAATGAGTCTTTTTCGTTCTACCGGGAAAAGGAACATGAAACCAAGGTTTCGCTGGTTCAGCCCATTTTCAGCTCCGAATTGATTCAGAACTACCGGATCAAACAAAACTATACGGAAATCGCCAGGATCGGCGTGGACCGCTACAAAAGGGAGCTGATCAAAGAGATCACCAAGGCCTATTACGGTTACCAGAAAGCCAACAACCTGGTGGCACTGGCCGATACTGCCTTCTCTCTGGTGAAGGAAAATTTAAGGGTGAGTCAGCGTCTGTTTGACAATGACAAGGTGACCATCGATGCGGTATACCGGTCGGAGTCGGAACTGAGCAAAGTGGAGGTACAGCAGGCAAAGGCCAACTACATGCTGCAGGCCTCTGTCGCTTACTTTAACTTCCTTTTAAACCGGTCGCTGGATGCGTCCATTGAACTGGCGAACGAACTTCCGGTACCCCCGAAAGTATCTTTGGAAGATGCCAGCCTGATGGCAATGCAGAACCGGGATGAGCTCCGGCAGATTGAACAGTACCAGCAGCTCAACCAACATGTAACCAAACTTCATCGTGGAAGCAATTATCCCGGATTGTTTGGGGTGGTGGATTACGGATTCCAGGGGGAGGAGTACAGTTTCACCCAGGACGACGACTTTTTGCTGGCTTCCCTGGTTATGAAGTGGAACCTTTTCCAGGGGACCGCCAACCATCAGAAGGTACAGCAATCCAAAATTGAAGGGGAGAAGCTGGGGGAGCTCTACTCCGAGACAGAGCAACAGATCAGGCTGGAAGTGATCAACTACTACTATGCCGTGCAGGCTGCTTTTGAGTCGGTCCAGTCGGCAGGTAAACAGACCCACTCGGCCTTGAGGGCCTATGAATTGATTAGCAGGAAGTATGTCGAAGGGCAGTCCTCTTTGCTGGAACTGATTGATGCACGTACCAGTCTGACCAGCGCTGCAGCCAATGCGATTATTGCCAGGAGCGAGTATTTCAGTCAGCTGGCCGATTTTGAATATGCCATGGGGGCCAACAGCCTCGAAAACTATCAATAGAACCCGATGAGACAGATTTACCTATATACAGCCACCCTTCTGATCATGCTGACAGGTTGTTCACCGGCAGAACAGAAAGAGATTACAGAAATCAAACCGATTCGCGTCAGGACCATGCAAGCTGAGGTCAGGGAGTACAAAGTGGCGGTCCGGGCCACTGGTTTGCTCAGTACAACCACTGAAATGAAACTTAGTTTTAAAACAGGTGGGATCGTCAGCCAGCTGAATGTGAGAGAGGGGACCTCCGTACACCGGGGCGATGTGCTGGCAGAACTGGACCTGTCGGAGGTGAAGGCCCAGGTGGATCAGGCAACCATTGGCCTGGAGAAAGCCAAAAGAGACCTGACCCGTGCCGGGAACCTCTACCGTGACAGCGTGGTTACACTGGAGCAGTACCAGAATGCCAATTCGGCTTTTGAGGTGGCAAAATCACAGGTGCAGATTGCGGATTTCAACCTGAAGCACTCCCGCATTGAGGCCCCATCGGATGGCACGATCCAGAAGATCCTGGTGGAGACCAGCGAGTTGATCGGTTCTGGTTATCCCGCCATTCTGTTTGCCTCCACTGAAAATGACTGGGTGGTGAGGGCCTCTCTAACTGACAAAGACATTGTGAAACTCTCACTTGGGGATTCGGCAAAGGTATATATGGATGCGTTTCCAGGCATCGCCTTCAGGGCTAAAATCACTGAACTGGGAGCGGTGGCCGATCCGGTGACAGGTACCTATGAAACAGAGCTGATGATCCTTCAGGCACAGCCCCAGTTCCGCACCGGTTTTATCTCCAGGGCCGAGATCTATCCCTCTTTAGTAAAATGTTCCCTGGTGGTTCCCATCCATGCCCTGATTGATGCCAGCGATCACACTGCCAGTCTTTTTGTTCTGCGGGACGGGGTGGCAAAGAAAAAGAGAGTTCGTACCGGGGCACTTTTGGGAGATCAGGTAGTGGTCATAGAAGGCCTCAGCGAAGGAGAAGAGGTCATCACCGATGGAGCTAAATACCTGACAGACGGGACCACTGTAGAAGCAGTTCAACCTTCCAATACTCCTGAACCATGAAACTGCCCAGGTTGGCCATTGACAATACCTCATTTACCTGGATGGTTTTTATCTTCTTGACCATCATGGGAGTTCGTGCGTTCATGACCATGCCCAGGACCGAAAATCCGGAGGTGACGGTTCCCGGATCATCCATTATTGTCCTGATGCCAGGAGCCAGTTCTATCGATATGGAAACCATGATTACACTGCCTGTGGAGGAGGCCCTCAATGAACTGGAGGACATTGACCGGATCATTTCGGATGTAAGGGACGGGATTGCCATTGTATCGGTAGAATTTGAGTTCAGCGCCGATCCGGATGAGAAATATGACGAGGTGACCCAGCAGATCAATGGCATCAGGAACACTCTTCCCAAAGAGGTAATGCAACTGCAAATGTGGAAATGGTCAGTCTCCGACATGGCCATGATACAGCTTGCACTGATAGCGGAAGATGAGCCCTTTTCTGAAATGGAAAAGGTGGTGGATGACCTTCGCAAACAGGTAGAGAAGATACGCAGCATCCGGAAGGTTACAGCTTATGGCCTGCCGGATCAGGAGATTCATATCCGGCTCGATTTTGAAAAGATGGCCATGGTAAATACCTCCCTGAATCACATCATTCAGGCCATTGAGTCCAGCAATGCCAACATTCCCGGAGGAGATATCAGGTTGGGAGACAGCAATCTGAGTGTAAAATCCTCAGGATCTTTCCAGGATCTGGATGAGATCCGCAACTGTGTGGTCAACGCCTATCAGGGCAGGCTGATCTTTCTCAAAGATGTGGCCGAGGTGGAGTTTGATTATGAAGAGAGAAACTACCTTACCCGGTACGGGGATAAAAGGATGCCCCTGGCAGGCGGGGGCGGACATCGGGCCATCTTCATCGGGATAAATCAAAAAGAGGGCTTAAATGTGCTGCATACTTCGGAAGAGTTGCTTCCTGTGCTGGAAGCATTCAAATCGGAGCTGCCGGAGAGTATGGAACTGGAGGTGATCTACAACCAGCCTGTCACAGTCAGGAACCGGATCAACGGATTTGTGAGTAACCTGTTGCAGGGAATATTCCTGGTGGGCCTGGTGATCTTCCTGTCGCTGGGATTTCGTTCCTCCACGGTAGTGGTTATGGCCATCCCTTTGTCGCTAATCATAGGACTCGGTTTCGTGGAGCTTTCCGGGTTTGGACTTCAGCAAATTTCCATTGCGGGACTTGTGGTGGTTCTGGGTATGCTTGTAGATAACTCCATTGTGATGGTGGAGAACATCAACCGGTTCATTCAGATGGGATACAAGCGAAAGGAGGCCTCGGTACTGGCTGCTTCAGAAATTGGCTGGCCGGTCATCTCCGCTACCCTGACCACCATCCTTGCTTTTGTCCCCCTCGCAGCCATGCCTGACATGGCAGGAGCGTTTATCAAGTCGCTGCCTGTAACCATTATGATCACGCTCACCGTCTCCCTTTTGATTGCTCTGACCTTTACCCCCATGATCACCAGCAGGTTATTAAAGGATAAGGTGGCTGAACCCGGACATAAAAGGGGCGTTCCCGGACTGTTGAAATGGATGATTGAACATCCTTTCAGGAACAGCCTCACCCTTGCCCTGAAGCGGCCATTAATTACCCTTGCCCTGGCCTTGCTCTACCTTGGCGGATCGTCCCTGATGTTCAGGTTTGTGGATGTCAGTTTCTTTCCCAAAGCCGAGCAACCCAGCCTGATGATACAGGCCACACTTCCTGAAGGATCAAGTCTGGAAAAGACGGATGAGGTGGCACACTACCTGGAACAGGTGCTCGATACGTTGCCGGAAGTGAAATATTATGCCACCAATGTGGGACATGGAAATCCCCGGATCTATTACAACATTTTTCCCAGAAGGCACGATATTCGGTATGCAGAGATCTACGTTGAACTGTATGATTATGACCGGGAAGCCTTCGCCAGAACCCTTTCAAAGCTGAGAGAAGAGTATGCCCGGTACCCGGGAGCCCGCATCAGGGTCAGGGAGTTTGAGCAGGGTCCTCCGTATGATGCTCCCGTACAGATCTATCTGACCGGCCGGGATCTGGATGTACTGAGGGAAATCTCTTCTGATGTGGAGGGAATGATCAGGGAGCAACCGGGCGCCATCAACATCGAGAACCAGTTTGTGAAGACAAACACAGAACTGTTGTTCCAAATCAACAAAGAGAAGGCCAACATGTTGGGAGTTCCTGTGATTGAGATTGACCGGACCATTCGAACAGCTGTCTCTGGTATCGGGGTATCCAAATTCAGGGACGAAACGGGAGAGGAGCATCAGATTGTGTTGAAAATGAATCAAGGGGAAGCGCTTGATGTGGAGGACCTGGAGCGGGTCTACGTATCCTCTCTTTCAGGAAAGCAGATCCAGTTGAAGCAGTTCGTAGATCTGAAAATTCAACAGGTTCCCAGTTCCATAAGCCGGTTCGATATGGAGCGCACTGCAGAGTTGCTTGCTGATGTGAAGAGTGGCTATTCACTGGATGAAGTGATGGATCCCATTCTTGAGCGCTTGGAAGAGTATCCCTTGCCCGCAGGCTATAACTATACCATTGGAGGCGAACTTGAAGGCCGTTCAGACGCCTTCGGTGGGATGACCAATGCGATCCTGATTGCAGTGATCTCCATTCTGGCTGTGCTGGTGCTTCAGTTCAGGTCGGTCAAACAACCATTGATTGTGTTTGTGGCTATCCCGTTTGCTTTTACAGGGATGATCTGGACTCTCCTTATTACCGGCCACACTTTCTCTTTTACCGCTTTTGTGGGGCTCACCAGCCTGGTGGGTATCGTGGTGAACAACTCCATCATCCTGGTGGATTATATCAACAAGCTGAGGGAGCGGGGAGAACCACTGGACAGGGCCCTTCAGCAGGCAGCAGAGATTCGCATGACACCCATTGTGCTGACTGCGTTGACCACCATTGGAGGTCTCCTGCCGCTTACCCTTAGGGGAGGGACCATCTGGGCACCCATGGGGTGGACCATCATAGGCGGATTGCTGGTCTCTACCGTATTGACACTAGTGATTGTGCCTGTCACCTACAAACTCATAGAAGTCGAAAGTCGAAAGTCAAAAGCTGAAAGAAAGGCATAAGCGTAAAGCTGAAAGGGGAAAGTTGAAAGTCTGAGAAGTTCGGGGTAACTTGCTTAAAACTAAATTCATCTGATATGAAAGCTATTTTTGTCATGTTGGTTGCAACTATCGCACTCCTGCAACCTTTAAGTGCACAGTTCGAAAGTGATGTGATCATGACATCAGAGGGTGAACTGGAGATGTTCTTCATTGGTCACGGTACCCTGATGTTTCAGTTTAACGACCTGGTGATTCACATCGATCCGGTAATGCGCGAGGCAGACTATTCAACCCTGCCAGATGCCGACCTCATCCTGATCACCCATCAACACGGCGATCACCTGGACCTGACCGCCATCAACCATTTGTTGAAAACAGATACCAGGGTAGTGATGACAGAGACCTGCATGGAACAGCTGGAGGATTTTGATGCTGTAGTTATGAAGAACGGGGATGTGGAGACCATCAAAGGCATAAGGATCAATGCCATTCCTGCCTATAACCTGGTAAATAAGCGATCCAACGGGAGCCCCTATCACCCAAAGGGAGAAGGGAATGGCTACATCATGAATTTCGGGATGACCAATGTTCTGATTGGAGGCGATACAGAAAATATCCCGGAGATCAAGGAGCTGAAGGTCCACATTGGCGTGGCTTTCTTACCCATGAATCTACCCTACACCATGACCCCCGAAATGGTGGCCGATGCCGCCAGGGCCTTTCAGCCGGAGATCCTCTATCCCTATCATTTTGGAGAGACCGATCCGCAGGAACTGGTGGATCTGTTGAAAGATGAGAAGGCTATCGAGGTTAGGATTCGTGACCTGAAATAGATCATCAGATATACAACCCTACCTGGGCCCGAATAAGGAAAAATTCCATGGTGTTTTTATACAGAAACAGCTGTGGATAAATACCTTAATTATCAACCATTATAACATTTATATTTATATTATGATGAGAGTGAAAAGAATTTTCCTGTTTTTGTTCGTTTCAGTCTCCATGGGGCTCAATGGACAGTATACGAAAGAATTCAAGCGGATTTTTTTCGATGCAGATTACCTTTATGAAACCGGGTTTTATGAGGAAGCATTTAACAGGTACAAAAACCTGCTGACCCTGGATCCCGGAAACAGCAACATCCTGTTTCATTGCGGGGCGTGTTGTCTGAATATTCCTGGAAATGAAGCGGAGGCCATTACCTACCTGAAAGATG
>JAGLPR010000328.1 GCA_023137255.1 Bacteroidales bacterium
TGAATACAGCTGCAAAACCGGATGCAGCATCGGCCTTGGCAAATCCTGCCACGGTGATGGGGATAAACATGAAGGCCTGGGCAAAGATGATGGGCATTACACCGGCTGCATTCACCTTCAGGGGAATGTACTGGCGTACCCCGCCATATTGCTTGTTACCCACAATGCGCTTGGCATATTGTACCGGTATTCTTCGGGTCCCCTGCACCAGCAGGATGGTAGCCATAAATACCACGAACATAATCAGCATCTCTACCATGAAGGCCACCAGACCTCCACCCTGCTGCTCGAGCTTTGAAATAAACTCGATACCCAGCGACTGGGGCATGCGGGCAATGATCCCGATCATGATGATCAGCGAGATCCCGTTCCCGATTCCTTTGTCTGTAATCTTTTCACCCAGCCACATAATGAACATGGTTCCTGCGGTGAGAATCACCATGGCTGACATCCGTGAGAAGTTCACTGAGAACGCTTCGGCAGGAAGCTGGTAACGCAGGCTGGTGATATAACTCAGCCCCTGTGGAATCAGGATGGCTAAGGTCAGGTAGCGCGTGATCTGATTGATCTTCCTTCTTCCACTTTCTCCTTCACGTTGCAACTTTTGGAAATAAGGTACAGCAATACCCAACAACTGCACCACAATGGATGCAGAGATGTATGGCATGATCCCCAGTCCGAATATGGAGGCCCTGGCAAAAGCTCCTCCTGTAAAGAGGTTAAGCAGATCGAGAATCCCTGAACCTCCCTGGCGGTTCTTGGACAGTTCGGCGATCATCACCGGATCGATACCGGGAAGTACAACATGGGTACCCAGGCGATAGATCAGGATGATCCCAAGGGTATAGGTAATCCTTGCCCTCAGATCCTCAATCTTCCAGATATTTCTTATGGTTTCAATAAACTTTTTCATCAGAAATTAGATTTTCTCCACAGTCCCTTTCACCGCCTCAATGGCTGCAACCGCTGATTTGGAAAATGCGTGGGCTTTAACATTCAGTTTCGTCTTCAGTTCGCCGTTCCCCAGGATTTTAACAAGGCTGTTCTTCCTTGCCAGTCCTGCCTCGATCAGAATATCCACATCGATGTCTGAAATCTTTCTTGCTTCGGCCAACTCCTGGAGGGTACTGATGTTGATCCCCTTGTACTCCTTGCGGTTGATGTTTTTAAAACCAAATTTGGGAACCCTACGCTGTAGCGGCATCTGTCCACCTTCGAAACCGGTCTTCCGGGAGTAACCCGAACGGGACTTTTGTCCTTTGTGACCACGCGTGGAGGTGCCACCTTTTCCGGAACCCTGTCCGCGACCGATCCTCCTCTTACTCTTGGTAGAACCCTTTGCCGGTTTTAAGTTGCTTAAATCCATCTTATATTGTTTTATTTCTTTCGACTTTCGTCTATTTTACTTCTTCAACTACCACCAGGTGTGCTACCTTTGCAACCATTCCCCTGATCTGGGGGGTGGCTTCCACTTCAATGGTCTGATGAAGTTTCCTGATACCAAGTGCCTCTAAGGTTCTCTTCTGCCTTACTGGCTTCTTGATGGCACTTTTAACCTGGGTAACCTTAATTTTTCCCATCGTATGATTGAATTATCCGTTAAATACTTTGTCAAGATTCACCATCCTCTGCCGGGCCACTGCCTTTGCATCTCTCAGCTCAAGAAGTGCATCAATGGTTGCCTTCACCAGGTTGTGCGGGTTGGATGAGCCTTTGGATTTGGCAAGTACATCCTTCACACCAACACTCTCCAGTACAGCACGCATCGCACCACCAGCCTTCACACCGGTACCACTGGAAGCAGGCTTAATAAACACCTTGGCTCC
>JAGLPR010000329.1 GCA_023137255.1 Bacteroidales bacterium
CCGGGGATCCTCTTCTGGGATACGGTAATCCGCGAATCGGTGGCCGACAGTTATTCTGACCAGGGTTTTAAAACCGTTTCCACCAATCCATGCGGTGAAATTCCTCTCTGTCCTTACGACAGTTGCCGTTTGCTGGCCATCAACCTCTATAGCTACGTGGAGGAGCCATTTACCGCAGAAGCCAGGTTCAACTGGGAGAAGTTCAAAAAACATGTGGGTCTGGCCCAGCGAATCATGGATGACATCATCGACCTGGAGCTGGAGAAGGTGGATGCCATTCTGGATAAGATCTATTCCGACCCGGAAGATGAGGAGATTAAGCGCGTTGAGATCAACCTCTGGGAAAATATCAAGCGAAAGGCCGTCGAAGGCAGAAGGACAGGGGTGGGTATTACCGCCGAAGGAGATATGCTGGCCGGACTGGGACTGCAGTACGGGAGTGAGAATGCCATCGATTTTTCAGTGGAGGTGCACAAAACCATCGCCCTGGAGGCCTACCGTTCTTCGGTAAATATGGCACAGGAGCGGGGTTCCTTCGGAGTGTTCGACTTCAATAAGGAGAAAGACAATCCGTTTGTAAACAGGCTTGGGAAAGAGGATCCCGGTCTTATAGAAGAGATGAAAAAACATGGCCGCAGAAACATCTCACTACTGACCATTGCTCCCACCGGTACCACCAGCCTGATGACTCAGACCACCTCCGGAATAGAGCCTGTATTTTTACCTGTATATAAGCGACGCCGCAAGGTGAATCCCAACGACAAGGATGCCAATGTGACTTTCATCGATGAGGTGGGCGACAGCTGGGAAGAGTACAACGTGTTCCATCACAATTTCCTCACCTGGCTGAAAGTAAACGGGATGGATACTGAAGAGGTTAAGGATTTCAGTGAAAGCGATGTGGAGGAGCTGGTGAAGCGTTCGCCCTACCACAAGGCTACCTCCAACGATGTGGACTGGATGAAGAAAGTGAAAATGCAGGGAGCCATCCAGAAATGGGTCGATCACTCCATCAGCGTGACCATTAATCTTCCTGCCGATGTGAAGGAGGAGCTGGTGGGGGAGCTCTATGTGAAAGCGTGGGAGAGCGGATGTAAAGGGGTTACTGTCTATCGTGATGGTTCCAGGACCGGAGTGTTGGTGGCCAGTGATAAGAAGAAAGAGGGTGAGACACAGTTTCCCATCAGGCGACCTGCTGAGCTGGATGCTGAGATCCTTCGTTTCAAAAACAATGAGGAGGAATGGATCGCCTTTATCGGGTTGCTCGATGAGAAACCCTATGAGATCTTTACCGGTCGCAAGGAGGAGGATACCTTCCCCATTCCGTCCAAAGTGACTCAGGGTAAAATTCTGAAGACCAAGAATGAGGATGGATCCAAGAGGTATGATTTTCAGTATGTGGATAAGTATGGTTATAAAGTGACCATGGGCGGTTTGTCGCATCAGTTCAACAGTGAGTTCTGGAACTATGCCAAGCTGATCTCAGGGGTGTTGAGGCACGGCATGCCGGTGGTGGATGCCATCAACCTGATCAGCTCCCTGAGACTTGACAACGAATCGATCAACACATGGAGCGCAGGGGTGGTCAGGTCGCTGAAAAAATACATCCCGAACGGTACCAAAGCCAAGCCGGGACAAAAATGTGAAGAGTGCAATTCAAATCATCTCATTTACCAGGAGGGTTGCCTGATCTGTACTGATTGCGGTCACTCCAAATGCGGATAATTTTTTAATAAACAACAATTTTCCTGTAGATGTGGTTTCCGCCGGTCAGGGTGACCTGCATAAGATAAATCCCTTCGCTGAGCTGACCGAGGTGGATATCGGCCGGTATGGACTCTAAGTATCTCTTCACTTCACGTCCGGCCGGATCAATTAAAGAGAGGGTCTGAATCTCCACTCCCGGTCCGGTCGTTATATGAATCCATTCACTGGCAGGATTGGGATAAACACTGATCCGGAGGTCTGATAGTGGCAGCTTATTATTGTCATCAGATGCAATGATCTCTCCGTCGCCAAATCGCAGTACAAACTCTTGGTAATAAGCATTGGCGACCCCCTGATCATGGACGATCAGCGTATTTTCATCATTTCTAAGCTGGGCCGATGAGCTCCAGTTGTGCGATCCCGTTAGCAATACAGGGTCCGATTCGGAGAGGGACTGGTCCACCATCATATATTTGTGGTGCATGATACCCGGCTCGCCATTGAGCCTCACATCTTCGCCCAGGCTGGCTTTCAGGGCGTTCAGTACAGGCTCACCATATTGATCATAATCATTGATCAGGACCTGGACTTCCCTTCCTGCTTCATTTTTTGACACCAGCGCATCTCCAATATCCTGCTTGGTGATCAGCATGGTGGCCACATGTATGGAGTGATCCGAGCTCTGAATGGTATTGAGGATCTGGTGGTGGGTTCCGTCGGAGGGACTGAAATAACACTCCACCCGCTTTCCGCCAATGAGAAACTCATGGGGAGTATTGTCCGTTTTATCCGGTCCGAACCGTGCATGGGACGGATCGGGTTGTGGTCCGCTGCTCCCGAACATTTCATTGAACTCAAGTTGAAAGGCTTTGGCCAGGCTCTGATCCTGGATCACAATCACATTGTTGGGGTCGATGTTGATCTGGTTGTATGAGAGGTTGGTGGACCCGGTCCACACGATGGGATTCAGTGGATCGGCCGAGTTGGCATCGATGATCACAAACTTGTTGTGCATGATGCCGTAATGTGGGTAATCTGACCGGGGACTGGCAATTTTGCCTATGCCGGATTGCAATGTCTGTATGCCCACTGCATTTACATCTCCATCGTAAACCGCTCTGACCACCACACCCCGAGAGTGCGCATGGTTTAGCGCTGCAGTTATGTCCGAGATTCCTGAATTATTCAGGTTGTACAGGGCCAGGTCGATGGACTCATTTGCCTGGTCAATGTAGGCGATTAGTTCATCATCCAGGTCATCGGGAAAATACTCCGCCTCCATCAGTCCGAGTGAGACAGATGGATCAGATGGTTGGTTGAATAGTGCCCTGAACGTCCCTCCTGATTCCGACACAGTGATTGTAGTCTGAAGCGCAGCTTTTGCAGTATCTCCTTCATGAACAGAGAAGGGCTGTATGTAGAAGATTTCAGCAGGGCTCCTGTCAGCGATCTCAACAGAGTGGCTGGTTGTGGTACCCGATAACTTGACAGGATCAAGCTCAAGGTCCGGGGTAAGGCCCGTAAAAGCTTCGGTGGTCCCCGCCACATCGGTGGTCCACCCGATGGCAAACCCGGTGGTAGAGAGCTTGCTGATGGCCGGCACATCGGTGATCCGGATGCTGCTGTAGCTAACCAGGTCCTCCTGGTCGCGGGGAAGCAGCTGATAGGTTCCCGTATAGGCGCCCAGCGGTCCGGTCAGTGATACCGGTTCCGTAGGAATGGGAGTGCCAATCAAAGGTGAATAGGGATCGTTGATATAGAGCTGGCCCGATTCTCCGCTGGCACTGAAACCATAGGCCTCCCTCTGGAAAATCCCGGATGCACCCATTGTGGCCTGCTCCACCCTGACCAGCATCCCTTCATACTTCTCTTCAAAGGCTCCGGGAGTAAGCTCCACCGGCTCGGGAAGCGTGTGACCCGAAGAGTGGATGGTGACACTGTGGATTGGGTCAATCTCTAGCAGGGAGTTGTACTCTTTAAGTACTCCGTTTATGGTCACACTGTCGCCGCGTATTAAGCTGCTCACTTCTGAAGAGTAGAGAGCGATGCCTGCTGTATGATCCTGCATAAACCGGATGATGCCCAGTTCAGATCCACTGCTTATGATGCCACTTACCGTAACTGTGCTCCCGTTCCCCATGGCCCTGGCGCTGGCAATATCCTGCTGGGCACAGAGATGCAGCATGCCTGCAATGGCCAGACCAAGGGTCAAAATGTATCTTCTCACGAAAGTCAAGATGATACAAAATTGACCAAATCCGGGAGATTTCCATTATTTTCCTAACAAAAAAGACCTTCTCATCTGAGAAGGCCTTTCATGGACGTAACAGAGGGTAGAGGTATCTATTTATCTTCCGCCTTTTTTGCAATGGTAAATGCAGCAAACAGACCTGCACCTCCAAAGAAGAGTGATGCAGCGAAATAGGCCGGTTCCTCAGGAATGCTGGTATATGTTTCCAGGATACTTCCGATAAAAAGTCCGAATCCAAGACCCACCAGCAACAGGGCCCATTTAAGGATCCCATAGGAGTTGGGTCTGCGGTTGGTCATGAAATCTTTTGGGTTTACCCCTTTTTCAATCATGGCCATCCGTTCCCGGTTCCTGGCCTGGGCAATCACAAACACAATTCCGAAAATGGCGGCGAAAATAATTAATACTATTAAAAAGTCTTCGTTCATGATAATAAGAATTGGTTTAACATTTGTTCGTTGCCTCTTTGACGCCTCAGTTTTCACCCATGTTACACAATTATTGGATTTTTTCCCTAATATTGATTGAATGTAAGGTGCGCTGAGAAAAAAGGAAAAGAAAAACTGTAACGTTTTTATAAAACAAGCGTCCTATAGATTGCATGGATGTTCAGGAGGTAAAATACTGTATCGAACGTGTAAAGGGTGGCGACACGGATGCATTTGGCTCTTTGGTCAATGCCCATAAGGATATGGTATTTACAGTCTGTCTCAGGATGCTGACCTCTGAAGCGGATGCGGAGGAAGCGGCCCAAGATGTTTTCGTAAAAGCGTTTCGCTCCATCGGAAGCTTCCAGGCCAAGGCAAAGTTCTCTACATGGTTGTACCGCATTACATACAATCACTGCATCAGTGTGATCCGGAAAAAAGTGAAGATGATCGACCTGGTGGAAGAGATCCCTGAGGGTAAGGTGGATGAAGGTGAGATGAACGGGCTGGAAAGCATCTCTGCGGAGGAGCGGAGCAAGTACCTGAAACTGGCCATCGAATCTCTTGCTGAAACCGATGCGGTAGTAGTTACCCTCTTTTATTACGATGAATTGTCGCTGGAAGAGATAGCAGGGGTCACCGGGCTCAGCAGCAGCAACATCAGGATAAAACTACACAGATCGAGGAAGCTTATGTACCAGGTGATCTGTAAAAATCTAAAATCTGAAGTATCTTCAATTCAATAAAATGAAAAGAGATCCTCACATATCGAAACTTATCAGGGAATCGGGCATGGTTCGGGCACCGGATAACTTTACTGCAGCAGTGATGGATAAGATCGAATCTCTTCCGGTTAAGAAGTCCTACGAGCCATTGATTGGCAGGGGTGGCCGGATCATGATCATTCTTTTCATCATCGCAGTTGTGGTAATCTCGTTAATCTATAGCGATCCAAGCGGAGAACTGTTCGGATCTGCCAGGTTGCCCCGGGTGGAGTGGCAGTGGCCCCAGATTAATTTCAACCTGGAATTCCTGAAACAGATCAACATTTCAACCGGGGTGGTTTCTGCCCTGGTGGCCATGTTTATACTGGTGCTCTCTGATGCAGGTCTGAATCGCCGAAGGCTTACTTAATCACTCCCAACTTTTTCCCAACCTTTGTAAATCCTTCGATGGCGTGGTCGAGGTGCTCCTTTGTATGTGCAGCTGATAGCTGGACCCTGATGCGTGCCTGTTCACGCGGAACCACAGGGAAATAGAACCCGATCACGTAGATCCCTTCATCCAGCAGCCTGGTGGCAAACTCCTGCGAAAGCTTGGCATCATACAGCATTACGGCACATATGGCCGATTGTGTCGGTTTAATATCAAAGCCGGCCGACTGCATTTTTTCCATAAAATAGTCGGTGTTGTGGTGCAGCCGCTCCTGCAGTTCGGTAGTCTCGTCCATCATATCGAACATCCTGATCCCTGCGCCCACCACCGAAGGAGGAAGCGAGTTTGAGAAGAGATAAGGCCTGGATCTCTGGCGAAGCATCTCGATGATCTCCTTTTTGCCGGTGGTAAAGCCTCCGATGGCACCTCCAAAAGCCTTCCCCAGAGTACCGGTGATGATATCTACTTTCCCCCTGATGTTGAAGAGCTCGGTAACTCCCCTGCCGGTTTCACCCACCACTCCGGCCGAGTGGCACTCATCCACCATGACCATGGCATCGTATTGCTCGGCCAGTTCACAGATCTTGTCTACCGGCGCCACATTTCCGTCCATGGAGAAGACACCGTCGGTGACTATGATTCTGAAGCGTTGATCCTGCGCTGCATGCAGCTGCTTCTCCAAATCCTCCATATCGGCATTGTTGTAGCGGTAACGCTGGGCCTTGCAGAGCCTGACCCCATCGATGATGGAGGCGTGATTCAAGGAGTCGGAAATAATGGCATCTTCTGCAGTAAGCAGGGGCTCAAACACTCCGCCATTGGCATCAAAACAGGCTGCATAGAGGATGGTGTCCTCGGTTCCAAAGTAGGAGGCAATCTTCTGTTCCAATGTAAGGTGCAGGTCCTGGGTCCCGCAGATGAACCTGACCGACGACATCCCGAATCCGTGAGAATCCAGTGCATCTTTGGCAGCTTTTACCAGCTCGGGGTGGTTGGAAAGTCCCAGGTAGTTGTTGGCACAGAAATTCAATACCTTCTGGCCGCTCTCCAGCCCGATTTCGGCATGCTGGGAGGAGGTGATAATTCTTTCAGATTTAAACAGTCCGGCTTCGCTGATGTAAGCAAGTTCGTTGGCCAGGTGCTCCTTTATTTTACCGTACATCTCTTTTATTTTAGTTTGTTACGTATCTCTTTCAACATGATCCCGGACATTCGCTCCAGGTCGTAATTCTGCTCAAAGCCCCAATCCTTCCGGGCCAGTGAGTCATCCACACTTTGTGGCCAGGTATCGGCAAT
>JAGLPR010000033.1 GCA_023137255.1 Bacteroidales bacterium
GGGCTGAAAGGCCATGTATACCGGTACAATAAAAGTTACCCGCTTCTGCCGGGGGGTAGGCCGCTCAGAAAAATGACAGGAATCCTGTTTTTCAGGATACAGAACCTGGCTTAACAACTACTGCATTTTTTCTATTCTACAGCAGGCTTCTCAAAGAGGGCCGGATCGATTGCTTTGTCGTATTCGACCGATTCAATGACTATTGTGGACATAATCTCACCATCCATTTTGGTCGCCATATAATATGGGGTCTGGATTCCTTTGACAGATTTGTAATCCTTCATTGTCATCTCTACTTCAGCTTCGGCACCACCCATCACCTGCACCGATGTCATTCCGGTCATCAGATGTGACTTCTTGTTGATAAGAATGGTCATCGATTCACCATCCTTTTTGGTTAATTTAACCTTGTGTGCCGATCCGTCATCGCTTGACCCTGCCAGCTCCACGGTATTTTCTTTCTCTTTGTAGTTCCAGAGCGGACTCTCAAAATTAGCCTGGTCCAATACCGATTTTAGCTCTTCTCCACCCAGCTCCTGGGGCTGGCTGATTCCCATAGCCGGTGCATACATCCAACCGGTAGTACCGTTAAAGGTGGTAATTATCTTCGATCCCTGGAACTCTGCCTGCATCCTGACCATGTTTGGCCTGGCCTGGTACAGGGAGAAAGGAGCTTCAATTCCTGCCATGGCATAAGTGCTTATACCTTTGGTGATAATGGTTTTCACTTTGCTCATCTTCTCCTGACCGGATGCTTTATAGTGGTCTTTCAGAATTTGATCGAGGTTCTGCGCCTGCACTGAGGAGAGTGCAAAGGCTGTGATTGAGATGAAAATAAACAGTTTACGCATGGTATTAAGTTTAAGTTTCTATCAAAATTACATATTAATTACGACTTCTCTAAGCAGGGTAAGCTTTCTCAATAATCCGTCCAGCTCTTGAAGCTGAAGCATATTGGCTCCGTCCGATTTAGCGTTTGCCGGATCGGGATGGGTCTCTATAAAAAGTCCGTCAGCCCCCACTGCAATCCCTGCCCGGGCGATGGTTTCTATCATGGCCGGATCGCCCCCCGTTACACCATCCGACTGATTAGGCTTCTGAAGCGAATGGGTGATGTCCAGGATCACCGGATAACCAAATTGTTGCATTTCGGGAATGCCCCTGTAATCCACCACCAGGTCGTGGTACCCAAAGGTGGTACCCCGTTCGGTGATCATCACCTTCCTGTTTCCCGACTCAGTCACTTTATCAAGGGCGAATTTCATGGATGCCGGGGAGAGGAACTGCCCCTTTTTGATGGAAACCGTTCTGCCGGTATTGGCACAAGCCACCAGCAGGTCAGTCTGTCTGCAGAGGAATGCGGGGATCTGAAGTACATCCACATACCCGGCTGCCAAAGCAGCCTCCTGGGGGGAGTGCACATCTGTAATTACAGGTACTGAAAACTGTAAGCCAACTTCCTGAAGGATAAGCAGTGCTTTCTCATCACCGATCCCGGTAAAGGAGTCGAGGCGGGAACGGTTGGCTTTCCTGTAGGACGCCTTGAATATAAAGGGAATCTTGTATTTCTCACTGAGTCGGTTGATCTGTTCAGCAATTTCCATGACCATCTCCCTTCCTTCCACCACGCAGGGTCCGGCCACCAGGAGAAAACCGTCTCCATCCCCATATTTTATGGAGGGGAGTACACTGATTAAACTGTTACTTCTTTCCATATTGCTTCATCTCTTTCCATAAATGATCCAGTCTCTTGCGCATCTCCTCCTCCCTGGGATTCTCGCCGGGGTCATAAAACCGTGGAACTTCCAGCTCTTCAGGAAGATAGTTTTCCTGCACAAAATTCTCATCGTAGCTGTGTGCGTACTGGTATTTCTCGCCATAACCCAGCTCCTTCATCAGCGAGGTGGGAGCATTTCTCAAATGAAGCGGTACGGGCAGATTCCCGGTTTTACGCACTGTGCCAATGGCCCTGTCGATGGCTGCATAGGCTGAGTTGCTCTTTGGTGAGGCCGCCAGGTAGATAGCTGTTTCAGAAAGTATAATCCTCGCTTCCGGCATCCCGATCATATGCACCGCCTGGAAGCAGTTAGTGGCCATTAGCAGGGCGTTTGGATTGGCCAGTCCGATGTCTTCCGAAGCCAGGATCACCAGCCTCCTTGCAATAAATTTGATATCCTCACCACCCTCAAGCATCCTGGCGAGCCAGTAGACAGCTGCATCCGGATCACTTCCCCTGACCGA
>JAGLPR010000330.1 GCA_023137255.1 Bacteroidales bacterium
TCAGGTGTGATACTCATGCCCCCCAGGTTATAGGCGCTGTTTATGGAAAGCTTTGAACGACTGGCCTCCATCAGCATGATGGTTGCCTGTATGGCGTCGGGCATAAAGAGCATGGGCAGGGCTGTATCCTTGTTCAGGAAGCATTCATAACTGCCGTTCCTGATGGCCTGGTAAAAGATCTCTACTGCATAATCGGTGGTACCCCCACCGGCTTCTGTTTTGTAGCTGATCAGACCCGGGTAACGCAAACTTCTTACATCCACTCCATATTTTTTGTAATAGTAATCGCACCATCGTTCCCCGGCCAGTTTACTGATCCCATAAACAGTGACCGGCTCCATTATCGTTAGCTGAGGAGTGTCTGTACGGGGGGTAGTCGGACCGAAAACAGCGATGGAACTGGGCCAGAAAACCTTCTTCACTTCATCCACCATTTTGGCCACCTCCAGAATATTCATCAGGCTCTCCATATTGATCTTCCAGGCCTGGGTAGGAAGCTTTTCAGCGTTGCCGGAGAGCACCGCTGCAAGATGATAGATATGGTTGATTTTGTGCCGGATGATAAAATGGATCAACTGCTTGTCGTCCATCACATCCAGGAGCTGAAACGGTCCGTCCTCCACAATATCAGGAGGTGCCTGTTTGATATCTGTTGCAAATACATGTTCACTGCCGTAGACCTTTCGGAGTTCAATTACCAGCTCCGATCCGATTTGTCCAGCAGCCCCAATCACCAGAATATTGTCCATGAAAAATAGGAATTAAGTAAGAATACGAAATTAGGGGTTTCTGTTTCCCAAAAAAAATGATAAAGAACATCCTTTTTCTATCTTTGTCCAAATTGTTCAGCCTAAAGTAATAAGCTATACATGAATCAGAACCTCCGGGTAAGATTTGCACCCAGTCCCACTGGCCCCCTCCATATCGGCGGACTTCGGACCGCCCTGTTCAACTACCTGTTTGCCAAGAGAAACGGGGGAACATTTATTCTTCGAATAGAGGATACCGACCAGACCAGGTTTGTGGAGGGTGCAGAGGATTACATTCAGGAGTCGCTTGAATGGTGCGGACTTATCCCCGATGAAGGTCCCCGCCAGGGAGGTGGTTTCGGGCCCTACAGGCAGTCGGAGCGAAAGAATCAGTACAAGAAATATGCCTTGCAACTGCTGGAAAAGGGAGATGCCTATTATGCCTTTGATACCCCCGGGGAGCTGGAAACCATACGCAAGGAGTATGAGTCGCGTGGCGAGACATTTGTCTATGATGCCAGTGTAAGGGAATCCCTGCTTAACTCACTAAGCATGGAGTTGCAGGAGGTGGATCAGCTGATCGCCTCCGGAACACCCTATGTGATCAGGTTCCGGTTTGAACCGAACGTTGAGATCCGGATGGATGACATGGTGCGCGGTGAGCTCCTGGTAAACAGCTCGACCCTGGACGATAAGATATTGTTCAAGTCCGATGGCATGCCCACTTACCATCTGGCCAACGTAGTGGATGACAACTTAATGGCCATTTCTCACGTAATCAGGGGAGAAGAGTGGCTGCCGTCACTTCCCCTTCATGTTTCACTCTACCGTGCTTTTGGATGGGAACACCTGATGCCCCGGTTTGCCCATCTCCCACTGATTCTGAAACCCGCAGGCAAGGGAAAACTGAGCAAAAG
>JAGLPR010000331.1 GCA_023137255.1 Bacteroidales bacterium
TGCTGGTAGCACTTGGTTTCTTTATACAGGCTTTTTCAAAAAAGGAGAGATTTAAATCCGTCGGATACTCCCTCTTCGGTTTCGGTATTCTCTTCTTCGGCTTAGAGATCATGTCGGATGCCATGGCTCCGCTCAGGGACTATGCCCCCTTTATTGAATTATTACTCAGGCTGGAGAGCCCTGTGGTGGGAATCCTTGTGGGTGCAGCATTTACCGCCCTCATCCAGTCGAGCAGCGCATTTATAGGGATCATGATCGTGCTGGCTTCCCAGGGATTGATCTCCCTGGATGCCTGCATCCCCCTCCTTCTTGGTTCCAACCTGGGCACACCGGTTACAGCCCTTCTGGCAAGTATGAGATCGGGGGCAGAAGCGAAAAAAGTAGCAGTAGCTTTCCTCTTTATTAAACTGATCAGTGTGATCATCTTTGCCGGATGGACAGTCCAGCTGGGCAAATTGCTCTTACAGCTTACCCCTGAAGCCTCCCTGCCCAGGCTTATTGCCAATGCACATACCCTGATTAACGGAGTGCTTATGCTGGTGGTGCTGCCTGTCTCACCCCAGGTAGCCAGGTTGGTTGACCGGATCGCCGGGAGACCGAAAGAGACAGGGAAACAAGCCTTCCGGACCCTATACCTGGACCAGGGTATGATCTCCACTCCTTCGCTGGCTCTGAATCTGGTCAAGCAGGAGATTATCCGCATGGGAATGATCGTCAGGACCATGTTTTCACTGATCCGCTTTCCCTTCCTGGAAAAAGATCCCTCCACACTGGGAGATATATATAAACACGAGCAGGAAGTGAATTTTCTCTCCGACTCCATCAAAGCCTACTTCCTGAAAATAAACCGGGAATCCATGAACAACAGGCAGGTGAATGAGTCCTTCCAGTTATTGTACTCCCTGAATGAGTTTGAGAAGATTGGGGATATCATTTCGGGAAACCTGGCCACCCGGGCCGAACGATGGTCGCTGAAGGATTACGATTTCTCCGAACAGGGTAAAAAAGAACTCGGGCAATTTCATGAGAAGATTGAAAAGCAACTGAAGCGTTCCCTGGTTGTTTTTGATGAGGCTAATCTTCAGCAGGCAGCGAAAATGAAGGCCAAACATAAGGAGTACAGGTCCCTGTCCCGTGAGCTGGAAAAGCAGCACTATGACCGGATCATGGAGGGATTGAGCGAATCCATCGAAAGTAGTAAGACCCACCTGGAGGTTCTGGCCCTTTACAGCACCATTGACAGCCATGCCACCAGCATTGCGCGAATTGCACTGGACTGGGATCAAAATCCATCATAATGGGAAAAACAATGGATTTACTCACCCGCCAGAAGACCCTCCATGCGATCAATGATTTCTCCGCCAGGGAGATCCCCTTTGTTTTTCTGATCAGTTTCACCGGGGAGGAGAATCTTGTTTGCACTCCCGAAGAGGCCAGCGCTGCCGGCTTTTACATGGAACTGCCGGGCATGGTGAACCATGCCTTTAAAAAGATCCCCGGCCCGCCCGTTCAACTACTCAAACGCCCACCCGATCAGGATGGCTACCACCAGGCTTTTCAGCATGTCATTGATCAGATTCTCTATGGAAATTCTTTCCTGCTGAACCTGACCCAGCCTACCCCGGTGGAGACCAATTTTTCCCTGAAGGAAATTTTCACCAGGAGCGTGGCCCCTTTTAAACTCTTCCTGGAAGACCAACTGGTGGTGTTCAGTCCGGAAAGATTCATCCGGATCCGAGGCAGGACCATCTCCTCCAATCCCATGAAAGGGACCATGGATGCCTCCATTCCCGAAGCTTACAGGCTATTGGCTTCTGATCCCAAGGAAGATGGGGAGCACAATACCATTGTGGATCTGATCCGCAACGATCTTAGCATGGTGGCAGGAAATGTACGGGTAAAGAGGTTCAAGTACATTGAGAAGATCAGGACCCACCAGGGAGAACTGCTGCAGATGAGCTCGGAGATTACAGGCAAACTACCTGAAAATTACAGGAAACAGCTGGGAGAGCTCCTGTTCCGCCTGCTTCCTGCCGGATCCATATGTGGCGCACCCAAAAAGAAAACAGTGGAGATTATCCGTGAAGCTGAGGGATACGAGCGTGGTTTCTATACCGGGGTATTTGGCCATTTTGACGGAAAGAACCTGGATTCGGCAGTGGCCATCCGGTACATTGAAAAGCAGGGAGAGCAGCTGGTTTTCAAAAGCGGGGGCGGAATCACCTTCCAGAGCGACTGCGAAAAAGAGTATGACGAAATGCTAAAGAAAGTATATGTCCCGGTTTATTGAGACCATACAGCTTCTCAATGGCGAACTGAAAAATCTGGAGTATCACCAGGAGAGGTTCGAGCGTACCCGGTCGAAGGCACTGGGACTTAAGAGCCATCCGCAGCTTGCCGATGTGATTAAGGTGCCCGACGGACTGGATCAGGGACTGCTGAAATGCAGGGTGAGTTATGAAAGAGAGATCGAACTTATAGAATATGAGCCGAAGATAAAACACAGGGTACATTCACTACAGTTGGTATATTCAGATACCATAGAATACGGATTCAAATACGCCGACCGCACTGAACTGGAGAAACTTTTCGGGCAACGGGGAGAATGTGACGATATCCTTATCGTGAAGAACAATCTCATTACCGACTGTTACTATGCAAATGTGGTATTCTGGAACGGAGAATCATGGGTCACCCCCGATACACCGCTTTTACCAGGCACTATGCGCGCCTCTCTTCTCAGTGAAGGGCAGATCCGGGAAGGAAGGATCACACCAGGCGACCTGGAAAAATATCAAAAAGTTAAACTAATCAATGCCATGAATGATTTGCAGCTTGCTCCTGAAATCCCGATAGATTCAATACATTTATAGCTTAAATTCTGCCACGAAACTCCAGCAGAGGTTTTACAAAGAGGCCGAGAATCCACTGGAGACTGAGCAGTAAGTCTAATTAGCGTATCTCAGGCGGTGAGTTTTTCTACAATCTCCACCGCCTTTTTTACGCAAGCTGCACATACATTCTCCATGATTTTATCATCCTTGAATTTTTCAGATCCTTCCGGAGTGTTCAGATCACAGCCAATCAGCTCACTGCACTGAGTGGTTTTATACTCAGCCACAAAGTCCCGAATGAGTTCCTTCACAGCTCCATAAGCTGATGCTTTCAGTTCATCGTTGTTATTTACCTCCTCACCCTTCAGTATTCCAAGTACCATAATGGCTCCGGTTACTGCTCCGCAAGTCTCCTGTTGTTTGCCCATTCCTCCACCGAAACCGGCGGCCATTTTCTGGGCCAGCTCCTTGCTGTATTTAAGGTCGTCGGCAAAAGATAATACCAACGATTGGGCACAATTGTAACCTGAAAGGAACAGATCCACGGCATTTTCTGAGCGTGACATGATTGTGGGTTTAAAATTCCCCATTAAGTTAAGGAACAATTATCGAATAATTGAAATAGGCAGGGTGATCTTTAGGAAAACAGCATCGGCCCGGGCCAGATCACCCATCAGCTCGGCCTCCTGGTCGTGTGAATAGATCAGATATACTGCTCCAAAGGGGGGCTTGAACCGCCAGCCTGCCATTCCGTAGAAATATAATTTGTTGCTGGCAGTACTGCTCTGTGCAAACAGCTTTACCCACAAATCGTTGGTAAAGTTGTAATTGAGTGAGAGTACATTGATAAGGGTGGAGAGGTTCTCCTCATCGGGGGTGAACTTGATAAGGTCGCCACTGTACTCAACCGCCATTTTCTCTGTGATTTTCACCCTGCCATCCAGAGAGAAACGCTGGAAATCACGATCGAAATTATGCCCGAAAGAGTAGCCCACCCCGGCATAACTCCACTCGGCCTTATTGTAACCCAGGTCGATGGTGTGGCGGTAGTTGTAATAATCTTTATCAAAAAGTTTGTATTCGTTGTTGTACCTGTACTCCAGCGATAATCTGTTTTGCAGATAAAACTCCACCGATTCGTTGATGTTCCAGCTTCTGAGCACTCCGGTGCTCCTGGCCCAGAACACATTGTTCCTGGTCACCACCTCAATGTATCGAAAGAAATTGTTTTGGATCCACCAGCGATAGCTCAGGTCGCTGTCCAACTCCCTGCGGTCATCATCAACCACATAGCCGGTCTGGTTCACATTCTCCCGAAAATTTTCACCAAATTCAGTATACCGCACATGCATGTGGTAAAAATTGTTCTCCTTGGCAAAACGTACAAACCAGGCGGAGTGCGAAAGCAGATCGCCCGGCACACTGGCCACAAACTGCCCCGTGAATTTCCAGGTCTCCCCCAGGTTCAATACATAATCACCACTGAACGAGGTGACAAAGCTGGAGTCGTTACGTTTGTCCACCGCCGTAAATCCCACCGAACTCGATTCCAGGAAATCGCGTTTGACCCTGGCAGTAGAGAAAAAAGAAGGAGGTTCATCCTCATCATCCATTTGCAGGGTGCGTACGTTCATGGCATTGAAATTATATTTGCCCGCTTTCCCATTCAACTTGGCTCCATACATGATATCTTCTATTCTTCTTGAGTAGAATGTCTTGATGCGTGTGCCATACATCTCATTTCCCTCCTGGAAAAAGAGCCTCTTTTCGGGATAGTTTAACTCATACCGGGTCAGGTTGATCCTTTCCTGGTCGGCCTCCACGGTGGCAAAATCAGGGTTAATGGTTCCATCGGCGGTGATATTTTGTGAGATCTGCCATTTCACATCTCCCCCAACATCCGGTTTTACCTGCTTGTCTACCCCGGTAAACTCATTGTTCTCAAAACTAAGTGAACCGTATGGAAAGAGTGTTAGTTTCCCTTTGGATTCGGGCACTTCCAAACCGGTAAGTTTACCCCCCTGCGAGATCCGGAAATCATCGCTCAATGTGCCTGACCAATAGATGGTTTCAAGATTGTTCAGATATATCCTGCTAAAATTTATTCCCCAAGTATCGCTGCCTGGTCTGAAACGCAGGCTTTTAAAGGGAATGGCCATCTCCATGGTCCATCCATTTGCATGAATCACAGAGGCTGTAAGCCATTCTGTATCCCAATTCACATCGATGCTGCGGCCATCATCGTTTATCCTGAAATCGGTCTGGGTACCCAGTGGATTGGTCCAGAATCCATAGCCTGAACGGTTGTCGTTATAGGTATCGATCACAAGCGCAAAACAATCATCTCCCTTGGTCAGCATATCCCTGTTCATCACCTTGGCCAGAACCTCAGTATCCTGGTAGAGGTTTACACTCACATAGATAAATTCATTGTCATAACCCACATAGGCCACAGTGGGCTGAGTGGCCGCTTCACCGGGTCCGGGTGCCATCTGTACAAATGCTGTGGCAGAGTCTGCTCCTGCCCAGAGTCCGGGTTCATGTATACCATCCACAGAAATGGGAGCACTCAGTGGGAAGGCCCTGATGGTACGCTGACCAGATGCAGGTTCATAACAGGCGGCAAACAGAAGGAGGATCAGAATGACGTTTCGAAACATACAGTCTTTTTAGGGAATCCAAACATACAAAAATCAACACGCTCTTTCAACAGTTTGGGGAATTCTTCCTAACTTCTGATCCATTACTTTAACCGACCTGCTGCCATGTATGAAAAAGATTACATCATGCGAATGATAGAGGCTTTTGCCAAAATGATCGCCGCAATTCTTGGGCACAGGGAGAAGGGGGAACTGGATAAAGCCAGGCAGCTAGTAGAAGAAGCCTATGATACCGTTTTAAAAATGAATTCAGGGGAAGTCAAAGGGTATGACGAAGAACAGTGGAAACAGTTCTGCAGCAAACGAACCCCTGAGGAACTGGAGATGCTGGCCGACCTGCTTAAGGTAGAAGGTGAGATCCTGATAGATTCAGGCAAGCCGGAAGGAGTCTGTGTGCTTCTTTTTAAGGCCCTTGAACTGCTTAAACTTGTGGAAGCACAATCGGATGCCTTCTCACTGACAAGGTTTGATAAAATCTCCCAACTGGAACAGAAACTATCCGGTTCTAAATATTAGGCGGATACTAACTCAGAATCAGGGCAACTCCTTTATACATACCGAATACACTGAAACTCAGGATCAGATGACTGATGTCGTTGTGATTGAACCAGGGACTCAAACCCCACTCAAAACTGAATACCAGGGCTGAAATAAACCCTATGCCAACAGCTGCCATTAGTACAGCCACCCCCCTCTTGCGGGTCTTTTGGTATATGTAGTAACTGAGGGAACCCACCACCACCACCAATCCAAAAATGGAGTAGTACTTCACGGGCGAAAATGCCAGGGTCCAGATAGTGTAAAAAACCGCAAAGGCGAGAATAAGTAAATTGATCCCGCTCACCCA
>JAGLPR010000332.1 GCA_023137255.1 Bacteroidales bacterium
CAGCTTCCTGCTGTTCGCCCGTTTTTTTATCCACGGTGACCAGTCCCATCCCTTCCACATTGATCCACCAGAGAAGGTCCTTGGCCTGGGTCTCATCCAGGTTTAACTCAGCGGCGCGAAGCTCCCTCAGGTTGTTGTTGACCACATTTTGAAACCAGTAACGGACCTCGTCATTGAAAGAGTGCTGCGAATAGTACTTCAGGTAGGCGTCCGCTCCTTCCCCGGTCGGGTGCAGGATATTGGGACCAATTTCAATATAGGCATGCAACTCCTGCGATTCCACTCTTGCAGAAAGAGCGAGCTGCTGGCCTTCGGGGTCCTGGAGATCAAGCTCCATAAACTCAACCACGTAGGCAGCGTCAACCTTATCACCTGTTTTTGTGTGGAAGATATCTTCCCTGTTCCGGGTCTCCAATGCTTCATTAAGCGGATCGGTCATCAAACCTGAGTGGTCTATAACCACAAACTTCTTGTCATCTGTATCCTTGTTTTTCTCCATGATGATCATGGCGGCGAATCCTCCACCCATCATTATGGGAACAAGCACAAGGCTGATGATAAAGCTCTTGGTTCTAACCGCGGCGCGGTATTCTCGTTTAAAAAGGGTCCATATTTTACTCATTTCCGGCCTCCTTTCTCTCCGGAGATGCGATCCGGATAAATATATCGTTGAGCGATGGTTTGGTAATTTCAAATTTGCTGATTCGGGTCTTCTTCAACAGCTCAGCCAGGATCTTCTGGGGATCCATTCCTTCTTCCAGACGGATCTCCTGGAGCTTTCCAAAATCGTTTACATTTTCTATGCCTTTGATCCCTTTCAGTGCTTCCGCTCCCATATCGGACTGGATCCGCAGGGTATCAGTACCATATTGATCCTGGATATTCTCCAGGGTACCGTCCAGCACTTTCTTCCCCTGGTAGATCATGAAGATATAGTCGCACATCCTTTCGGCCATGGCCATGTCGTGGGTGCTGAATATGATGGTGGCTCCTTTTTTCTGAAGCTCGAGAATGATGTCCTTCATCAAGTCGGCATTGACAGGGTCGAGGCCGGTGAAGGGTTCATCCAGGATGATCAGTTCGGGCTGGTGCAGGATGGTGGCGATGAACTGAAGCTTTTGCCTCATGCCCTTGCTGAGTGTCTCCACCTTTTTGTCCTTGTATGCTTTCAGCTCCAGGCGTTCCAGCCAATGGTTGATCCGGTTGGGAAGATCGGTCCCGTCATTCAGTTCCCCGTGAAACTTCAGAAGTTCCCCGATTTTCATCTTCTTATAGAGTCCGCGATCCTCGGGCAGATAGCCCACATTCTTCAGACGTTCGAAATTGTTTTCCTGACCGTTGACCAGGAGTTTCCCCCCGTCGGGGTACATGATCTTCATGATCATGCGGATGGTGGTGGTTTTTCCAGAACCATTGGGACCGATAAAGCCATAAATGCTCCCCTTTGGAACTTCCAGGGAGAGTTTGTTTACAGCTATAACCGTTCCGAATATTTTGCTTACACCGGATAGTTCAATAATGTTCATGATGGAAAATAACTGTTGAGAGAGCCGAAGTTATACAATTACCAGCAAACTATTATTGAAATCAGTCGGAATTCTATTCTGATTTACTCTTCCAGCGTGGTCAGGTCCCCCTCCTCCTGACCAAGGGCCCTGGCCTTTAATACCCGCCTCATGATCTTCCCGCTCCTGGTTTTAGGAAGGGAGTCGGCAAATACAATAAAGGCGGGACGTGCAATGGGTCCAATTTCGCGATCCACATGCTGCTTCAATTCATTGGCGAGATCGTCGGAAGCTGAAAAACCATTTTTGAGAATAACTGTGGCATGAATGATATTGCCCTTCAGTTTATCGGGCAAGCCGATGGCGGCCGACTCGGTCACAGCGGGGTGACTCACCAGGGCACTTTCAATCTCTGCCGATCCCAACCGGTACCCACTCACCTTCAGCACATCGTCGTTCCGTCCAATGATCCAGACATAACCATCCTCATCGATTTTTGCAGAATCGCCCGTGAGGTACCAGCCCTGCTTTTCATACTTTTTCCAGTATTTGTCGATAAACCGGTCAGGGTCGCCCAGGATGGTCCGGGCCATTCCAGGCCAGGGATTTTTGATTACCAGGTTGCCTTCCATGCTATGGTCTACCTCTTTGCCCGAGTCATCCACCACCGAGATTTCATTCCCGAAAAATGGTTTGGTGGCCGATCCTGGCTTCAGGGGGGTGATGGGCAGCGGGGTAATCATAAACCCGCCGGTCTCGGTTTGCCACCAGGTATCCATGATGGGGCATTTATTTTTACCAATCACTTCGTAATACCAAAGCCAGGCCTCGGGATTGATGGGTTCTCCTACCGATCCCAGGAGCCGGAGTGTACTGAGGTCATGTTTGTCGGCCCAGGAGGGTCCGTATCGCATGAGTCCCCTGATGGCGGTGGGTGAGGTGTAGAACAGATTAATTCCGTATTTCTCAATCATCTGCCACCACCTGTTTGGATAGGGATGGTTGGGGGCTCCCTCATAAAGAAGGGTGGTGGCCCCGTTCATCAACGGTCCGTACACAATGTATGAATGCCCGGTGATCCAACCCGGATCAGCAGCACACCACCATCGGTCATCAGGCTGTATGTCAAATACATATCTAAATGTACTTGAAGCATATACTGAATATCCCCCATGGGTATGAATCAGTCCCTTGGGCTTGCCTGTGGTTCCACTGGTATAGAGGATGAACAGGGGATCTTCTGCATCTGTTTGTTCGGTCTCGCAGCGGTGGGAGGCGATGGGCATACCCATTAAATCATGCCACCAGAAATCCCTGTCATTCTCCATATAACACTCCTCTCCGGTGCGCTTGACGGTGATACAAACATCGATGGTAGGGGAGCGACGCATGGCTTCATCAGCAATGGCCTTCAACTGAGTGGGTTTTCCCCTTCGGTAACCCCCATCGGCTGTGACGAGGATGCTGCTGTGTGCATCTGCAATCCTTTCAGCCAGGGCTTCCACGCTGAATCCTCCGTATACCACACTGTGGGCCGCACCGATCTTGGCACAGGCCAGCATGGCAATGATGATCTCAGGGATCTGTGGCATATAGATGGTGATGATATCGCCCTTTTTTGCACCCATGGCCTTGAGCACGTTGGCAAACTTGGAGACCTCTCTGTTCAGGGCAAAGTAGGAAAAGGTGCGGACATCGCCAGGCTCTCCTTCCCAGATGAGGGCCAGTTTATTTTTTGTTTCAGAATCGAGGTGGCGGTCAATGGCATTGGC
>JAGLPR010000333.1 GCA_023137255.1 Bacteroidales bacterium
TGGACAATTATCTGTTATTTTGCCTGTTGATTTTTATTTTATCATGCATATTGTAATTGCCGGAGCGGGTGAGGTTGGAAGACACCTTGCCAAAATGCTCAGCAGCGAGGAGCACGATCTGGTGGTCATTGATAATGACGCCGAACGATTGAAAGCAGTGGGAGGTGCCCTGGATGTGCTGACCATGGAGGGGAATGCAAATTCAATTGCTCTTCTGAAGGAAGCCAGAATCCACAAGGCTGACCTTTTTATAAGTGTAACTTTTTCGGAGGATGTCAATGTAAACTCGGCCATACTCAGCAAAAGACTGGGAGCCAAGAAGACCATTGCAAGAATTGACAACCAGGAGTACCTGTTACCAGCCAACAAGGAGATTTTTGAAAATCTGGGGGTCGATTACATGATTTACCCCGAAAAGATAGCAGCCCGTGAGATTGTGGGACTCCTTTCTGAAACGGGTAGTACTGAGGTGGTGGAGTTTGCAGGGGGAAAACTTCATATGTATGTGATCAGGCTCGACGAGGATGCCCCCATCATAAATAAGACTTTGCGGGAACTATCTACCGGGGAGAATGGACTGGAATACAGGGCTGTGGCCATTACCAGGCATGCGAAGACCATTGTACCTTCAGGGGATGACCGATTTGAGAAGGGCGACCTGGTCTATGTAATTAGCAACAAAGTGGGACTGAAGCATCTCTATAAATACTCTGGTAAGAAGCAGTTTGAAGTGCGCGATATCATGATTCTGGGTGGAAGCCGGATTGGGAGAAAGACAGCAGATTCACTTGGGAAGCAGCATTATGTAAAGCTTATTGAAAAGGACCGGCAAAGAAGCTTCATGCTCTCAAATCGCTTAAGCAATACCCTTGTGATTCACGGAGATGGTACCGATATGGAGCTGCTTCGTCAGGAGGGTCTGGAAAAGATGGATGCATTTATCGCGGTAACAGGCAATGCAGAAACCAATATCCTATCGTGCCTGCTTGCTAAGCACCTGGGCGTGAAAAGAACCATTGCCGAGGTAGAGAACATGGACTACATTCACCTGGCCGAAAACATAGGGGTGGATACCATTATCAATAAGAAACTGATCACTGCCAGCCGAATCTTCAGATTCACCATGTCGGAGGAAGTTTCAAGCATCAAATGCCTTACCGGGACCGAGGCAGAGGTGATGGAGTTTCTGGTGAAGCCCGATGCACCTGCTACCAGGGGGAGCCTTGCTGAAATTGATTTTCCCAGGGAGGCTATCATCGGAGGGGTCACCAGGGGGAAGAATGCCTTTATTGCCCATGGCGACACCCGGATTAAACCTTACGACCGCGTAGTGGTCTTCGCCCTGCCGGGAGTCATCCATACCATAGGCAAGTTTTTCAACTAGACAGATCCATGCTTAATCATAAGACCATCATTCGCATCATCGGTCTGATCCTGATCACTGAAGGATTCTTCATGTGGCTTGGCATTCCAATGGCTATCATATTCAGGGAAAGTGATGCATTGAACTTCCTGCTCTCGGGTGCCATTACAATAACTGTGGGTATGATGGCCTATCTGCCCGTAAGGCTTACCCCCATTGAATTGAACCGCAGGGATGGATATGTCATTGTTACAGGGGCATGGATCCTTTTTTCCATGTTCGGAACTCTGCCTTTCCTGCTTACAGGCTCCATACCCGGGTTTACAGATGCATTTTTTGAGACCATCTCAGGATTTACCACCACGGGTGCCTCCATTCTGAATAACATCGAGGAGCTGTCACACGCGGTGTTGTTCTGGAGAAGCCTGATACAATGGCTGGGAGGCATGGGAATTATCCTGCTTACCCTGTTGCTACTGCCTTTCCTTGGTATCGGGGGAATGCAGCTATTCTCTGCAGAAGTGCCCAGTCCCACGCCCGACAAACTTCACCCACATGTGAAGGATACTGCCAAGCGCCTCTGGTTAATCTACCTGATGTTTACCTTTGCAGAGACACTGCTTTTGTGGGCGGGTGAAATGAAACTATTTGATGCCTTTTGTCATTCACTTACCACCATGGCCACCGGTGGGTACTCGACCAAACAGGCGAGCATTGCGTACTGGAACTCCCCATACATCCATTATGTGATCACCCTCTTTATGTTTCTCGCAGGCACCAACTTCACACTCTCCTATTTTGCCATGCATGGCAAGTTCAGGAAAATATGGGAGAACGAGGAGTTCAGGTGGTATCTTGGATTTATTGGCGGGTTTACTGTTATTGTTGCTACTGGGCTGTTCTTCATCTCAGGAGGTGGTTTTGAAGCTGCATTCAGAAATGCCATCTTCCAGGTAGTATCGATCATGACCACAACCGGGTATGTCACTGCCGATTATCTTGGCTGGACACCCTGGCTGATTGTGCTGATATTTATTCTGATGTTCTTCGGGGGATCGGCGGGATCCACGGGCGGGGGTCCCAAGATCATGCGCATCGTGATCATGCTGAAGAATTCAACCCAGGAGCTGAAGCGGATGATTCATCCCAATGCAGTGATCCCCGTCAGGCTCAACAGGAATGCAGTGGAAGAGTCGGTGGTGACCAATGTGCTGGCTTTCATTGCATTCTATGGCATCATCGCAGTCATATCCATGGCCATTATGTCGGTACTTGGCAACGATTTTGATACTTCGATCGGAGCTGTGGCAGCCACCCTGGGCAATATTGGTCCCGGAATCGGTAAGGTGGGTCCTGCCCTGAATTTTTCTGAGATTCATGTGGCAGGCAAATGGTTCCTCTCTTTCCTGATGCTGGTGGGCCGGCTGGAACTATTTACTGTACTGGTACTCTTCTCGCCTCTTTTCTGGAGAAGATAGGGAGGATCAGTTGACTGCAAGCTTAAACTCGGCCGGAAGTTTCCCGAATGTAAGCCGGAGCCAGAGATGGAATTTGTGCATCCCTCCTCCATAGAACATCATGGGGCAGAAACCATACACCACTTCCAGATTACTTTCACTGCATTTAGCATGCGCCTTTTCTGAATAGGCTCCTTTACCAATACCTTTTACCATCCATACCCTCTTGATGCCTGTTCCGATACATTGATCCACAATCTCGTCGGTCAGCTGGGGTGGAACCGCCAGGATCAGGTTCTCCACCTCCTCCGGAAGATCTTTCACAGTGGGCACACAGGGCCAGCCTTCAATCTCCTGGCAACATGGATTTACGGGAAAAACCTCCTTATCCAGTTTGAACAGTTCGGTCATCAGTGACCTGCCGAAATTATCTTTTTTGTCTGATGCCCCGGCAATGGCGACTTTGCCGGAATCGAGAAATGCCTGTATGATATCCTTCATGAGGGGATGATTTACCCTCTAAATTAGTAAACTTTGATTACTACTCCACCTCACCCAGTCCTTCCCTGACAATTTCGGGTTCAACACCGCTACAGTCGATGATGGTGGATGGTACAATCCCCCCGTAACTCCCGTCGATCACCGCGTCTACTATGTCGCGATACTCCTCGTAGATCAGTTCCGGATCGGTGGGATACTCCAGGATCTGGTCATCCTCTTTCAGGGAGGTGGTCAGGATGGGATTTCCCAGTTGCCGTACAATCTCAAGAATGATATTGTTTTCCGGGATCCGGATTCCTACGGTCTTTCTCTTTTGCTTGATGGACCTGGGAACCTGGTTGCTTGCATTCAGGATGAAGGTATAAGGACCCGGCAGGTATGACTTCATTAACTTAAAGGTGGTATTGTCCACATGCCTGGCAAAATCGGAGAGGTGGCTGAGATCTGAACAGATAAAGGAGAACCTTGCCTTTTCGGGTCGGATCCCTTTAATTCTTGCCACCCGCTCCACTGCCCTGGCCTTGGTGATATCACAACCTATCCCATACACGGTGTCGGTGGGATAGATGATCACTCCTCCGTCCCGAAGAAGTTCAACCACCTTCTGGACCTGCCTGGGATCCGGGTTCTGTTCATACAGTTTCAGCAGCATCTCTATCAGATAAACCGCGTAAAAGTAGCATAATTGCGCTATCTATGGCTACTGTTTTGTATTTTCAGCAAATGCAATTGCCTGTAATAAATAGAGAACGCTTCATTCTCAGACCCTGG
>JAGLPR010000334.1 GCA_023137255.1 Bacteroidales bacterium
TGGCCTGTTTGATCAGGTGTGCCAGCTCCCGGGTGGAAATGCTATAGTCCACATCGGGATTCCCGTCCACCGAGAACTCTTCGCGTTGACACTCATACTTCTTGGCCAGGCAGGGCATGATGGATACCACCACCATCTCTTTGCGGTCCACCTGTATCTTCTCGGCAAAATAGGTCTTGGCAATGGATCCAAACATCTGCTGCGGTGAACGGGCCGTGGAAGGCACATCCTTCAGGTCGGGATAGTTGTACTCAAAGAAGTTCACCCAGCCCGGGCAACAGGAGGTCAGGATGGGAAGTTTCACCTCCTTATCCCCTTCGAGGAATTTGGTAAGACGCCCCAGCAATTCGGTTCCCTCCTCCATGATGGTCAGGTCGGCAGCAAAATCGGTATCAAATACATAATCAAATCCAAGCTGACGAAGGGCGGTCACCATCTGTCCGGTTACCCGGGTGCCAGGCTCCATACCAAACTCCTCTCCCAGTGCAGCACGCACGGCAGGAGCAGTCTGAACCACCACGGTCTTGGAAGGATCGTTCAGTGCTGCTATCACTTTTCCGGTGTGATCCACTTCGGTAAGGGCGCCAGTCGGGCATACTGCCACACACTGCCCGCAATAGGTACAGGGTGAATGCTCCAGGTCCATCTCAAAAGCCGGAGCAACCACCGCTTCGAATCCACGGTTCACTGCATGCAGTGCACCTACGGTCTGAAAATCGTTACACATGGTCTCACACCTGCGGCACATGATGCACTTGTCCAACTCCCTGATTATAGAGGGCGAAGTATCGATCCTGTAAGTCGACATCTCGGCATATTCCTGTCCGGGAATCTCCCTGATACCCAGCTTCACAGCCATGTCCTGCAGGTCACAGTTACCTGACTTGGCACAGGAGAGGCAATCCTTGGGATGGTCCGAAATGATCAGCTCCATAACGGTTCTGCGGGCATTGATCACCCGCATGCTGTTGGTCTTTACTACCATTCCATCGAATACATCGGTGGAACATGAAGGGGCCAGGTTCCTCCGGCCTTCCACCTCCACGGAACATATTCTGCAGCCTCCCGGTTTGTTCTCAATATTCAGATCTTTCAGATCCATGTAACAAAGAATAGGGATATCAATATCCAGCTCTTTGGCAGCTTTGTAGATGGTGGTTCCTGAGGGAACCTCCACCTGTCTTCCATCTATGGTAAGTTTTACTTGACTCATCTCTAGTTTCATTATTTTAAGATCACTGCATCGAATTTACATTTCTCCATGCAGGCACCACATTTGATACAGGTATCAGGATTGATCAGATGCGGCTCCTTGCGTTCGCCGGATATGGCTCCCACCGGGCAGGCCCTTGCACAGGCTGTACAGCCGATGCAATTCTCCTCCACGATGAAGTACTCCAGCAGGTCGGTACACACCCCGGAAGTACACTTCTTATCCACCACATGACTTAAGTACTCGTGATGGAAGTTATCCAGGGTGGAGAGTACCGGGTTGGGCGATGACTGGCCCAGTCCGCACAGCGATGTATCCTTGATTACTTCGCTCAGGTTCTTCAACCTGTCAAGATCCGGGAGTTCCCCCTTTCCTTCACAGATGCGCTTCAGGAGTTCGTGCAACCTTTTGTTGCCTATGCGACAGGGGGAACATTTGCCACAGGACTCTTCCACACTGAAATCGAGAAAGAATTTTGCCACTGATACCATACAGTCATCTTCATCCATGATGATCATGCCCCCGGAACCCATCATGGAGCCATTGGCCACCAGGTTCTCGTAGTCAATAGGGGTATCGAGGTGCTTCTCGGTCAGGCACCCTCCTGAAGGGCCACCAGTTTGCACTGCTTTGAACTTCTTGCCGTCTTTGATGCCTCCCCCGATCTCAAAGATCACTTCGCGAAGGGTGGTTCCCATGGGTACCTCAACCAGACCCACATTGTTCACTTTACCTGCCAGTGCAAATACTTTGGTGCCCTTGGATGTTTCCGTTCCAATGCCATTGAACCAACTGGCCCCTTTCAGAAAAATCACTGGGATATTGGCATAGGTCTCAACATTGTTGACATTGGTAGGCTTGCCAAGATAGCCGCTTTCTGCCGGGAATGGGGGTTTAAGTGTAGGCTCACCACGTTCTCCTTCCATGGAATGGATAAGCGCGGTCTCTTCCCCGCAGACAAAAGCACCGGCCCCATATTTCAGACCAATATCAAAATCAAATCCTGAACCAAAAATATTCTTTCCGAGCAATCCGAGTTCACCTGCCTGTTCAATGGCGATTTTCAAGCGCTCGATGGCCAGAGGATACTCGGCTCTGATATATATAAAACCCTGTGTGGCACCCATGCAGTAAGCGCAAAGTGCCATTGCTTCAAGCACCGAGTGAGGATCACCTTCCAGAATGGAACGATCCATAAAAGCACCGGGATCTCCTTCATCTGCATTGCATACCACGTATTTCTGATCAGCTTTATTCTTACTGGCCAGTTCCCATTTTAAGCCTGTTGGGAAGCCAGCCCCTCCACGACCCCTGATTCCGGAATCCTTAATCACCTTGACAGCCTCTTCAGGCGTCATTTCACTCAGCACCTTTCCCAGGGCAAAATAGCCGTCTCTTGAGATGTACTCCTCAATCCTTTCAGGGTTGATCACCCCGCAGTTCCTTAATGCAATTCTAATCTGTTTCTTGACTGACATAATCACTCATTATATGGTTCGTCGACCGTTTTATAATTGACAGGTATCACACCTTCCACTGTCTCACCCTTTTTGATGTACTGTTCGATGATCTGGTCTGCCCTCTGAATGTCCACATCTCCAAAAACTACAGGCTCCTTACCCGGGAGAGTGACTTCGATGGTAGGTTCTGCATAACAATACCCCATGCAACCGGTCTTGGTAACCAGAGCATCCACACCTCTCTTGTCCAGTGCCGCAGATATGAACTCCATCACCTTACCGGCTCCTGCTGCATTGCTGCAGGTGGCCATTGCAACTTTAATCCCAACCAGGTTGCCGGCATCACGAAGCTCTTCAAGTGATTCTCCTGCTTTTTTTAGCTCATCCTGGTATTTTTTCAATGCTTCAACTGATTTAATTTTCGTCATAAGTACTAAATATTATGTTGTATTCTATTGATATGCTAGCATTTACAATACTTTCTGTTATTCTTTTCACACATCTGCAACGAACTCCTCGCTGAATTGTGATGCAAATATATATGTATTTCAGATAAGAAGATAAAATTGTGTTATCAAAATAACAATCTATATTTTATCTAAATAATAAGCCCTTTTTTCCTCTTAGTAAGTTACAAAATCCAAGCAATTAGATCCACTGCCTGAACAATAAGCTATGTTTGGAGGTTCACCTTATATGAAAGAGATATCCCGATGCGGCTGGAGTGTTTCCGATCCGGTGTATATAGACTACCACGACAGGGATTGGGGAGTGCCTGTACGTGAAGACCCCAAACAATTCGAATTCCTGGTCCTGGAATCTGCCCAGGCCGGACTGAGCTGGCTAACCATTCTGAAACGCCGGGAAGGATACCGCAGGCTCTATGCCGGATTCGATGTCGAACAGGTAGCACGATTTGACCACATGAGAGTGGAGCAGATGATGCAGGATACAGGAATCATCAGGAACCGCAAGAAGATTGAATCCTCCATCAACAACGCCCAGCGGTTCCTGGAGATCCAGGATCTGCATGGAACATTTTGCTCTTACCTCTGGGGGTTTGTGGAGGGGAAGCAGGTGGTCAACCACTTCAAAGAGCTGGCGGAGATCCCGGCTACCACTCCCCTGTCGGATACCATTGCAAAGGATCTGAAACAAAAAGGGTTCAGGTTCCTGGGCTCTACCATTATCTATGCACACTTGCAGGCCACGGGACTGGTGAACGATCACCTCACCTCATGCTTCCGACACCGGGAGTGCATAGTCTCTACTTAAATAAATCTTCATCCCTGATGAGAATCAGTATGGCTGAATGGGGAATAATTACATATTTCTCTTTGTTGAACTCGATCTCGTAACCACTTTTCTGAAGATAAACCGCCAGGTCACCCTCCTTGGGTTGAAGGGGCACATATTTCACCTCATCGCCCCGGTCCTTCCAGGGTTCGTCTGTATCCTGGATGGCGGGAATGGGATATCCGGGTCCCACCTTGAGCACATATCCACTGTGTATTTTCTCCTTCTCATGAACGCCTGGAGGAAGGTAAAGGCCCGATTTGGTCTTGTCCTGCTGGTTTTTGGGCCTGATCAGTACCCTATCGCCCACAACGATAAACTTATTAATGTCCTTCTCATCGATCTGCAGTGCCATCAAATAACATTTTCAATTAAAAGTCCAGGTTCTCTTTCAATACCTGCATGCCGCTCCGGCTCACCGGTACTTTGTTTCCATCCTTGAGAATCAGTATAAAATTACTCTTTTCGTATGGTTCGATGCGTTCAATGCAGGTAATATTAGCAATGTAACTGCGATGCACCCTCACAAACTGGCTTGCATCCAGATGCTGTTCAAAATACTTCATGGTCTGCTGTTTCAAATACTTCCCATCATCTGTGTAAATCATTACATAGTCGTCCTGCGCCTCAAGGTAGTTGATATCTTCCGTAGAGATCACATGAATCTTTCCCGACTTCTTAATAACAACGCGATGCAAAGTCTCCTCGCTGTCAGCAAGGTGCTGACGGATTCTCTCAATGCCGCTCTCCTCATTAACAGGTTCATGCCGGGAATCCATTCTCGCATTGAGTCTCGATATGGCTTCTTTAAACCTGGCCCTTGAAAAAGGCTTCAAAAGGTAATCCACTGCATTCTTCTCAAATGCCTTTATGGCGAACTGATCATAGGCGGTAGTGAAAACCACTTCAGGATGGTGCTCCAGAACCTCCAGCATCTCAAAACCGGTCAGCTTCGGCATCTGGACATCCAGGAAGATGGCATCAGGTTTCAG
>JAGLPR010000335.1 GCA_023137255.1 Bacteroidales bacterium
TCTCCACCACCAAAGACGGTTACATCGTCGAGCCAGTCCTCACCGGATGCTTTTTTATGACCACCGAAGAAGGTTGCACTTCCGTGGCGCCTGCGACTGCTGAAAATGACCACAAGACCCAGCAGGATCAGCATGGAGGGCCAGAAGAGTGAACGCCAGTAGTAAGGAACATCAAAGAAACGCGGCAGCAGAAAAAAGGATCCAATCACGATTAGGATCACCCCGGTGCCCTTGTTCTCTTTATTAGAGAGAAAAACAAGCCCCAGGAAGATCAGCAATGCCTGCCATGTAAATACGAAATCGCGAAGCCTCCAGGGCACAATATCCGCCAGGTCGGCTATTAAAAAGAGTCCCAGGAACATCAATACAACTCCGAGCAGCAAATGTGCCCTTCCAGATCTGCGAGGATGATGCGGCGACCCTTCCCTTCGGGGTTCCCTTTCACCCGATTTGTCATTCTCCCAATGTGAGTACTTTTCCATGATTGCGTAGGTTATTTTCTCAAATGTAATATGGAAAGAATTAAGGGGGAAACAAAAATCGGCAAATGGTCAAATATTACCGGTAAACGGGGTCAGGAGACCACACTCTCCCCAGCAAATGATCTACAGAGAATCAGAACCGGTTCAGCCAGCGATAGCGTCGGGCATTGTCTCCAAATTTAGCAACAAAGGTAAATTCATGAGTGCCATAGCTATGCTTCATGATGCTGTTGAGCCCAATATCAAAAGCATATCCGAAAATTAACTTATCGATGCTGACTCCGGCCAAAATGATAATGGATTGGCCCGTACGGTAGGTTAATCCTCCCCAGTAAGACTGTTGAAATATTAGCTTTCCGGTGATATCTGCCTGGAACTTCCCGTTCTCGGCATACTTTAATAATGTGGATGGAGTAATGGTAAGGTCACGGTTCACTTCAAAATCATACCCCCCAATCAGGTAATAATTACGTTCCATCTTGTACCGATCGTATCCTGAATCGCCGATCTTCAGTATCGATTCAAACAGTTGATCCACCGAAGCACCTGCCCAGTAGTTCCTTGCAGTATAATAAATCCCAAAATCAGCATCCGGAATGAAGACTGCTTTATTGGCCCCGAGCCAGAGCTCATCACCAGGATCTGCCAATTTGATCAGATCATCATCAATCCTAAACTGATAAGCCACCATCGAGAGGCCAAAGGATAGCTGGGAGTGAGCAAAATTTAAGTGATAGGCGTACGTACCTTTAAACCCGATCCGTTCCACTGCCCCGTTCCTGTCGTTGAACAGGTAGCCACCCAGTCCCACGTTGCCGCTTCTGGATCCTTGGCGCGAACGTTTTTTAACTGAAGAACCCCTCGAAATATAGCTCTTCTTCAGTACTCTAGTCTGAAAGCTCAGGGCATAAGTTCCCGGTGAATTTTTCAAACCGATCCACTGCTCCCTTGCGGTGATGTTGACTGCTGTGTAACCTTCTGATCCAGCCACCGCAGGATTCAATAGAAATCCATTCAGCACATACTGACTGTACAGGGGCACCTGCTGCGACCGGGCTTCCGCCAGGAAGGCTCCCAGAATTATGGCGATATATAGAAACTTTCGCATCCCCCTTCTACCTAATGACCGTGATTATGCCTGTTACAACATCCTTATTATCCCCGGTGTTCAAATCTATCACAAAATGATAAGAATCCATAGGCACTTCTTTCCCACTCATATCCCGTCCATCCCAGGGTGTCGAATATCCGGGTTCAGATCGCCATGTAAGGTTGCCCCAGCGGTCGAAAATCTCAACCACGGCCTGTGAGAATGTTGCCAACTTATCGATCACCCAGAAGTCGTTCAATCCGTTTCCATCGCCCGGAGTAATGGCCGTTGGAATATCTCTGAAATAGAAATCTACTGGACAACTAGCAACGATTACTGTATCTCCGTTTATACATCCAAACTCATTTT
>JAGLPR010000336.1 GCA_023137255.1 Bacteroidales bacterium
TTCCATACGAAGGTCTGTCCCCAGTTAATACGCTGCCTGCCCGCCTTGACTTCCAGGTTGCCGAAGGTGAACTGCATCCACAGGCGGTCCACCATGCTGGTTAGCACATAGCCAGCGCTGTCGCCCAACTCCCCGTCATGTGCCCAGGCCAAATCGACCCAGCCCTGGTCGCCACCAACAGATTTGGCATACCCGGGGAGTTTACGGATGGTGTTGCCGGCGATAAACCTGTTCCGGACCTGTACGCTGGCCGAAAGCCAGTCGGTGGGATAAAGATCCAGGTTGAGCCGGTTGTGCAGGCTGTTTTCCCAGAGCCAGTGGTCGGGAATGTGATAAATGGTCTGCATATCGGAGAGGTATCCGCTGAGGGCGATCTTCTCCTGGGCTGTAACAGCTCCGGTAAACAGAGAGAATATAAGTAGCAGAGTGATGTGCTTCAGGGTCATTTCTGGCTTAATTCTTACGCTCGTCAGAGATTACTTTCCCATCTTCCACGGTGATCACCCGTCTGGCTTTTTTAACCACCCTTGCATCGTGGGTAGAGAAGATAAAGGTGATTCCCTCTTCCCGGTTCAGTTCCTCCATGATGTCGAGGAGGGTTTCGGTCGATTTGGAGTCCAGGTTAGCGGTGGGTTCGTCGGCAAGTACAAACTTGGGCTTGGAAGCCAGGGCCCTGGCTACAGCCACCCGCTGTTGCTGTCCACCCGAGAGTTTAGACGGTCTGCTATTCACCCGGTCCTCCAGTCCCACTGCTTTTAGTAGCTCAAAGGTGCGCTGGTCCCGCTCCTTTTTGTCCCACTTCTGCAGGCTCATTATAAACTCCACATTCTCTTTGGCGGTAAGCACCGGGATCAGGTTGTAGGACTGGAACACGAAACCGATGTTCCGCATTCGAAAATCGATAAGTTTCGATGATTTGAGTTCTGCCAGGTTGGTATTGTCTACCAGGATCTCCCCATCGGTGGGAGTGTCCAGTCCCCCGATCATATTCAACAGGGTGGTTTTTCCGGATCCCGAAGGGCCCACAATCGCAGCAAATTCACCTTTTTCGAAGTCCAGGGATATATCATTCACAGCGTGTACCTTCACTTCCGAACTGTTGTATATTTTGTGTACGTTTTTGATCTCTAATACTTTCATGACTTTTATCTTTTGACTTTACAGACTTTATGACTTTAAACTATTCTGTTCTTAATGCTTCTGCCGGATCCAGTTTCAGGGCTTTCAAAGCCGGGTAGATGGATGAAAGGATCCCGGTGATGATGATCAGGACAGTGACTGTAATGAAGAAGGAGGTCGAGATCACCGGATAGATATGTGCGGGATAGCCCATGGCTTCAAAGCCTTCGGCATAAGAAGCGAAATTGATCCCTTTCTTGGCGGTTACTCCAATAACCAACTGACTGATGATCATCCCGGTTACGCCCCCTACCAGTGACAGAAAGACCGATTCCAGCATGATCATATTGAACACCCTCTTTTTATTCATGCCAATGGCGGTGAGCATCCCCAACTCCTTGGTTCTTTCCAGGACCACCATCAGCATGGTGTTCACGATTCCGAAAGCCAGGGCAGCAAGAATAATGACCATAAAGATGGCATAGAACTTCTGAACCATATCGGTCATCATGGCCAGGTCGGGCTGGATCTCCTTCCAGTTCATTACCTCCAGTCCTGGCAGCTTTTCGGCCAGTGAAGCTGTTACCTCTTCGGTCGATTCCAGGGTTTCCAGGCGAATGATCAACTGATGGTATTCATTCGGGGCCATACCAGTAAGGACCCTGAGATCTTCATTCTTCACCATCACCTGGCTCATCTCAAACATGCTGTTCTTAATATCAAAGATCCCGGCAATCCGAAATACCGCACCGGTCTGCACCTGGTTTTTATCCAGGAAGGTGAGGGTCATTTTTGAGCGCGCCCTGAAGGACCACGCTTCTTCCCTGATCAATCCTCCATAGGTGTGTTGCTCCTTAAGGGTGAGTACCCTTTTTACCTCCTTCTTAAATGATTTCTCACTTTTAAACCGGACGCCCGTAAACGGGGATAATTTTTCCAGTACTTCAGCCGAAACTTCTTTGGCTGCCAGGCTGTCGAGTCCCTCCTGATCGATGCGGTAACGAATGATGTTCAGATCTTTGGCAAGTTCGTGACCGATATAGGCAAGGTTATGCCGGGAGGCCGTTTCAAAAAAGTCGCCGGTCCCCGGGATAGTAGTTTCATTGAGACGCAGTACCTCTTTCTCTGTCTCCGGATCGATCCCCATGATCTGTACCCCGGCACTTTTAGTGGCCGTATTGGCCATCCCGGTGATAATGGTGCGTGCTGTGACCGCATTTACACCGGTTGTTTCGCGGAGGATCGAAAGTACTTGCTCCGGGTTTGGTATGCTTAGTTGTATATCGTAGTTGTCCCGGAAGGCGGGATCGTTGATATGTATATGTGCAATTTCGTCATTGAGAGCAGCATCTACCCTTTGTTCGATGGCACCGTTCATGACGGCCACCGCAAAGATGCCCCCGAAGATCCCGATGGTGACTGAAATAATTACCACCAGGCTGCGGACTTTGTTACGCCAGACGTTTTTCCAGGCTGTTTTCCAGATCATATCTATGTGTTTTATGCTCTTAAAGCGTTTACTATTTTCATTCCGAATATCTTTCTCATTGGATAACTAATGGCCAGCAGAACCATCAGTGTCACGATTACGATCTGCCAGATGTAATAGGTGTCGATAGTCCAAAAGGCCATCATTGGCTCCATGCCATACTCCTCAAACATTTTTGCCGTTTCTCCTTTGAAAACTAAGGGATGTTCCACACCATAGAGAATTACCAGTGTGGCAACCGTTGCACCGGCCAGGATCCCGAGCAATCCTATCAGCAGCATTTCCAGGGTCATGATAGAGGCCAGTTTTCTTTTCTGCATCCCAATGGCCACCAGCACCCCGAATTCCCTTTTCCGTTCGGAAGTCAGCATCAACACGGTGCCAAAAATCCCAAAGGCGATCACCAGGTATAGGATCCCGAGCATAATTTGTCCACCCTTATCATCGGCATCCATCTGGGAGACCATGACTTCATTCATCTCGCGCCACTCCATCACCTTCTGGTCTTCACCTGCCACGGCGCTGATTCTCTGAACTGTCTCTGCAATGGCTCGGTCATGGTTGTTGTTCACAGCCAGGGCCAGGGAGGTCAGGTTCCCTTCGGCATTGTAAAGTCCCTGGCAAACATCCAGAGGCAGGTATACGATCTTGTTATCCAGGTCTGGCAGGGGTAACTTGACGATCCCTTTGATCTCATATTTGCCGGCTGCGGTAGTGGCATGGTAGCCCTGACTGATCAGTACGATGGTATCGCCGATTCCCAATTGTAGGTACTGGGAAAGCTTGTCACCCACCCAGACTCCGGATTCACCCATATGAATGGACCCGTTTTCAAATTTTGCATACCGCTCAACGGCAGGCATAAATTGTGAAGCATCCTTATCCTTGATCCCAAGATCGAGTTGCAACCTGGAGACGGTGGTATAGGCACTGTTTTCGAACAAGGGTGCCAATTCTTTCACCTTTTCGGGAATATTTGGATCCTGGTTGATCTTTTCAATTGATTCCGGGGTAAGCCGGTATTTTACCATTTTGTCTGTGACCTTAGAAAGATGGACCTCTTTCTCTGGATCTACTCCCATCACCAGAACCCCCTTGGTTTGGGGACCATTGGAGGCAAGGGCAAAGGATTCAAATCGTGGGATGGCGGCCACCACATTTTCATCGGCCAGGAGCTGCTGCTCCCTTTCTGAATCATAGGGGAAGGTGTTATCCACAATCTTCTCATCCCAGAAATCTTTGTGCTGTACCTGGATGTAACCCGAATAGGATTCAATGACATTTTTGTACATGTGATCGTATGAGCCAAGCTGAAACGATCTCATGACAAGTGCAAAGAAGACAGCAAAAAATATGGAAGCCGAGGTGATCATTGTACGGCGCCGGTTCCTCCAGAGGTTTCGCCAGGCAAATATTAAATTATTCATAACTATTTATATATCAATAGGTTTATCGAATTCGTTTCATGTTCTGCTGAGAAAAGAAACTATCCTTAATGTTTTGGTTAAACTGGATCTCTTTGATCTCTATGATGGTCATCTGGTCCTCCTCTTCTGCAGGAATCAGCTCGATCCGGGTGGGGATCAGCCGTCCGTCCATGCTTTTTATATCGGAGCCCAGTTCGGTACGTACCAGGTAGCTATCCTCGTCATAGAGTTCCGATTTCATAAAGAGAAAATCCTTCTTATCGATCCAGCGTACCTGGTGTCCCCAGATTACGGCAGCGTCTTCTTTGGCCACCATTTTGATTTTGTAGCAGAGGCGGCCGTCGTACTCCTCCTCCCCAACAATCTCGTGATCATAATCATTGACCACGGAAGACTCCTTCAGGATGTCGTCGTTGGTATAGTCTGAACCCATCCAGCCCTGCGACATCATGGAGGGGGGAAGTTTGATCAGGCGGCTGATGGTAGGATTCCAGCTCCACATCTCTTGTTGTCGTTTCAGGAAAGATTGCCCCTTGTCCCTGGCAGGAGCTGTGATCAGGGTCAGGGCATACTCTCTGCCGCTGGTCCAGTTCTTAAACTCAATGGTGCGCTCCCAGGTGGGCCTGACAATGGTCATGGCCATAAGGGCGGTACTGGTTTTCTCGCCGTTGAATTTTTCATCTGCTTTGCGTATGATCTCCTTAGGGGAAAGATCCTGGGCAAAAACCTGTCCGGCCAGACCGGCCAGCAGGAGCGTGACTAAGAGTGTAATGTTTGTTTTCATTTTTTGTTTATTGTTATTTATCTGGTATACATCTCAATGATTCGGTTTTCATATCTGGTCATCAGTTCTTCCGGGAAATCATAAATAGGATAAGCATAGATCAGCAACACTCCAAACCCCTCGATCATGGCCGAAAAGGTGATCATCTCCAGGGCAGGATCCTCAAATCCGCGATTTTCGAAGTACTGCAGGAGCATGGCCATGAATTTTTGCATCGAGAGCACCATGGGATTGTCTATCAGGTGTTCTTTCACATTGGGCTGAAGAAGTACACTGATAAACAGGATCCAGTACTCCTGGTGGTTGCGGACCGCGTCAAAGATTGTTCGAATAAATCCTTCCATCTCTTCAGCTTTCAGTACCCCGTCATGATCGGGATCGAACAGGTCCATGATTTGGCTCATGCCGTGTTCGATAATGGCTCCCAGTAAAGCCTCCTTGCTTTCAAAATAATTGTACATCAACCCTTTGGAAATGCCTGCTTCGGAAGCTAGTCGGGAGATGGATGCGTGCCCGTATCCTTCAAGTGCAAACAGTTTCAGAGCTGTTCCCATGATCTGGAGCCGACGCGATTCGCGCATCTCTTCAAACTGTTCCGGTGTACGTGGCGACATGGTTTTATGACTGAACGTTCAGTCAAATATAATATACTAAGGATGGGAAATGCAAATTTTTCCCCATTTTTTTTTATAATGGGTGTAACTTTCCACAAACTGACTCGTCTTATTCACACCAAGCATGTAGGTTTAATGACGGTAGAGGAGTACAACAGGGCAGTGGATGCCTATTCGGATAATCTTTTCAGGTTTATATTAAAGAACTTGAAAAATGAGGCCATGGCCTGTGATGTGGTTCAGGACACTTTTGAGAAGTTGTGGGTAAAACTGGAAAATGTATCGGGTCTGAAGGTGAAAACCTACCTCTTTACCTCTGCTTATCACACCATGATCGACTACATCCGGAAAGAGAAAAGATATGCAGATGCCGATCCGGCCACTGTAAATGATGCAAGTGAATCCGGGCATTATTCAGACCTGGCCGAAATTCTGGAGAGGGCTGTGCAGAATCTGCCGGAGGACCAGAAGGCAGTGGTGATGCTCAGGGATTATGAAGGGTACTCTTACCGTGAGATAGCTGAAATTACCTTACTCTCAGAAGCACAGGTCAAGGTATATATCTACCGGGCCAGGGTCTATTTAAAGAATTACATCGGATCGATGGAACAGGTGATATAAAGATGGATATCAACAGAAATAACTACGAGGCATTTTTGCTCGATCTCCTTGAGGGAAGGTTGACTGTTGAGGAGGAGCGGGAACTGAATGAGTTCCTGAAGCACCATCCGGAGTATGTGATGGATCTTCCCGATACTGAATTGTGGCGGTTGGAAAAGAGCCATGTTTCATTTCCCGCCAGGGATCGGCTTAAGAAAGAGTTTCCGGTAGCTGATACGCGCTTATCGGTGGCCAACTTCGATCTTTTTTCCATTGCCAGGATGGAGGGTGACCTGACCTTGCAGCAGGAAGAGGAGCATCGGTCCATGGTATACCGGGATAAAAGGAAAGAGGAGGAGTGGAGCGTCTGGCAAAAGGCCAGACTTGTTCCTGAGCAGATTCAATTTCAAGGTAAAAAGAGCCTGAAGCGAAGGAGGGCTGTAAAGAGCAGGGTGGTATGGCTGAGCGCTATTTCTGCCGCTGCAACGGTCGCACTATTGCTTACCCTGTTCAGGATGGACCCGGTAGTGCCCGGGCCGGAGCTCTCGGTAGCAAGCTCTGAAGAACTGCCAAACTCCCAGGAGCCACCAGCTGTGGTCCAGGAGGAACCATCAGCCGAGGTTCAGAAGGAACCTCCTGTTGCAGTGAAAAAACCAGCCATGTTTTCGGTCAAAAAGGTTCCTACCCGACAGGTAGAATCGGAGATAAAGAGGAGCCAGGAGCCTCCCACCGGGCTGACCGATTCGTCAAATTTGGTAAAACCGGAGGTAGTTGAACCCAGGCCACTTAGGATTGCAGGAAACCTGTCCAGTACTTCAGAATTTGTTGGTAAATACACCTCCGACCGCATAGAACCCTTCCATATACCTACTGTATCCCCAAACCTGGCCAGTCTTTCGGTAGCACAAATTTCTGAACTGGACCGGCAGGAGTTATTTGATGATTTTACAGAGCAGTACAATATTTCTCTTATGTCTGCAGCCAATGCTGGCATCAGAGGCATCAACAAGCTTACCGGATCTGATATATCACTGTTGGCATCGAGGGATGAGGAGGGAGATATTTCGGGATTCCGTCTGAAATCAAAACGTTTTTCCGTGACCAGGCCCCTGGGTCGCGAAGAATAATTGAGTCCATATGCAACCTGTCTGGAATGGTGTTGTCCTTAGAGGTAAAACCAATGACATTATCATGAAGAAAGTCATTTTTTTAGCGTTGATGCTGGCAACAACTATTACAGTTTTTTCGCAGGAGAAAGAGTTCCAGACCATATTTGACAACCAGGACCTTCGCATCTCCGGTTTTGGGGGCCCCTTTATGCAATTTACTTCAGTGGCGGGTGATTTCGGACACATGATGGGAGGAGGAGGAGCCGTCCTGCTGAATAATTTTTTCTTTGGTGGCTATGGCCTTGGACTCACAAACGCCATACCCGATTATGTAAACCAGAACCCTACAGATCGCCTGACGCTGGGACATGGAGGTTTCTGGCTGGGTTATTCGCTTTTTGGAGATAAACCCATTCACATTACCTTCTCTTCCATGATAGGATGGGGCGAGTTTGGAGTGATGCAGGATATTGGGACCTATCCTTTTGTTAGGGATAAGATTTTTGTATTTTCACCAACCGTTGAGGTAGAATTAAACCTGACCAGATATTTCAGGATTGGGGCAGGTGCTTCTTACAACCTCTATACCATGGTGGATGAGAGCATGCACGGGTACACCAATAGTGATCTTTCGGCCCCCGCGGGCTTCCTGAGCTTTAAGTTTGGTTGGTTTTAGGGACCATCTCATTTTTGGGGTGGTTTTCTCTTTTTCCTTACATTTGAGCTCGCTATGGAACCGGGTAAGGGAACAGTAATAAAATCCACAGGCAGTTTGTACAGTGTCAGATTAAAGGATGGCAGTACTGTGCGATGCGGCATCAGGGGCTTGTTCAGGATCAAGGGAATCAGGGCCACCAACCCGGTCGCTGTGGGCGATCGTGTGAATTTTGAATGGACCGAGGACCGGAAGGGAGGTATTATCACCTCCATTGAGGAGCGGTCGAACTATATCATTCGCAAATCTTCCAAGCTCTCCAAGGAGTATCAGTTGCTGGCAACCAATGTAGACCTGGCCTGGTTGATGATCAGCATGGTTCTTCCAAGGACCCTTACCCCGTTTATTGACCGTTTCCTGGTTTCGGCCGAAGCATACAGAATACCGGTAATTATCCTGTTTAACAAGACTGACCTTTACAGAACATCAGAATTTGAGGAGATGAATTACCTGACTTCTGTTTACTCATCCATTGGGTACCGGTGCATGCATATGTCACTTCAAACCAGGGAGGGGGTGGAAGAGGTGGCTGATGAGATGAAAGGGAAAGTTAGTGTCATTGCCGGCAATTCCGGCGTGGGGAAGTCTACCCTGATCAATGTGCTGGATCCGGCAATGCGATTGAAGACAGAAAACATTTCCGACTATCACCAGACCGGGAAGCATACCACCACCTTTTCGGAAATGTTTGAATTGTCTTCAGGGATCAGGATCATCGATACTCCCGGTATCAGGGGATTCGGCACTATCGATATTGAACGTGATGAACTATTTCATTTTTTCCCCGAGATTTTCAGAGCCAGCAAACGCTGTCGGTATCACAACTGCATGCACCTCCATGAACCCGACTGCGCGGTGAAGGCTGGAGTGGAGAGTGGAATCATCAGTGAATCGAGGTACATCAACTACCTGATGATGATGGAAGAAGAGCAGGGAAAATACCGCTAAGCCTCACTTGCGGTTGTTGGTAACTCACCCATGGATATATCATCCAATTTGAAAATAGTTTATAAGTTTATAGATTACAATTTTGCCTGTTGATGAGCAGAAACAATATTCTATCGGGTTTGACCCTGTTTGTAATCCTTGCACTTAATGGGATTACCATTTTAAGTATCAATAAACGGTTTGTGGATTATGTGAATGATGTGCTGGTTTCTCAGTCACAGCTCTGCGGAGAGTTTATGGAGACCACCCTTCTTCAGTTTTCCAGCGACATTAACCAGGAGCTGAGCATGTTCAACGACTTCGAGATTTTCGGAGACCCGGTGAAGTTCCGGGATGCCACCCAAAGCCTTCGCCTGTTTTATACCAAGTACAGAGATTTGATTACCAAGATTTCGGTGTACGATGACAAGAAAAATTACTATGCCCTCTATCTTGAATCGGAAGATAACTTCGGGAAATCGGATCGTTTTGTGGTAGATAGTTTCGCCACAAGGAGGCAGGAAAGATTGTTTCCACGCGACAGGGTGGATCAGGATGGCAGCATCCTGGAGTACTACTACCCTTTACTTGGCCAGAATGTGGTAAATGGCAATGTGGTGGTGGAGGTGGATATCCGCCGTTTTGCTGAGGCAATCTTCCGGCTCTATCCCCAGGGAAAAACCGTGAACTGGCAATGGGTGCTGGATGAAAGCGGGCATATCATCCTTGACAACTTCGAAGAAGATTCCATTCGGGTTGGAAGCGTGGATGTTCTGGCCGACAGTATTAAGGCAGAAGCCAGTGGCATGATCGAACATTTCCTGTTTGAGGCAGATGGTGACAGAGCTAAGATCTCTACAGCATATTATCCCCTGAGTATTTACTCCAGGAAGATGGGGATCATGTTTTCTGTGAGCCGTGCTAAATTTTTCACCTTTTTCATTCGAAGTAACCTGTTGGTTGCCATTTTATCACAGATACTGGCGACCGGTCTGGTAATCTACCTGCTTCTTTCATTGGGGAGGCAGAGGCACCGGGAAGTTAGGTTAAAACTATCGGAGACCATACTGAGGCAGGTCATTGAACACTTCCCCATGGGGATTATGATCCTTGATAAGGATCACATTATTCGCAACATCAACAGCGCCGCCGAGAGGATGTTGTTCCTTGGAAAATCGGAGAA
>JAGLPR010000337.1 GCA_023137255.1 Bacteroidales bacterium
TCCCACTACCTCTACTATGAAAAAGACGGAATTGAAACAGTGATCTACAGGTCAGAAAAAGCTGCCAACATTGGTGGAGAGGAGCTGAAACTCATTGCACTGATCGATGTCTCCCCACTTGAGAAATCAAGAAAAGGCGAAGTGGCAGCCAACAAGGCAAAGTCTGACTTCCTGGCGGCCATGAGCCACGAGATACGCACACCCATGAACGGAATCCTGGGGATGGTGAACAGTCTGCTTGAACAGAAAACCAACAAGGAGCTTACAGGGAAGATCGATGTGATCAAAAGGTCAGCAGAGTTGCTGATGACCATCATCAATGATATTCTTGATTTCTCAAAAATTGAAGCGGGCCGAATGATGCTGGAAGAGATTCCATTCACTCTTTCGGAGGAGATGGAACTGGTAGGGGAATTATTCAAACCTCTGGCAGAGGAAAAAGGGTTGAAACTTACCATTGAAATACGTCCCGATGTACCCAATAAACTGATTGGCGATCCGTTCAGATTGCGTCAGGTGATTTCAAACCTGGTCAGCAATGCGGTGAAATTCACCGACAAAGGGAAGATAGTGATCGGGGCCATCCTGATGGAATCTTTCAAGAGCCATGTAAATATCCTCTTTACTGTGGAAGATACTGGCATTGGGATACCCAAGGATCGAATCAAAGAGATTTTTGGAAGCTACACACAGGCCCGGGGATCGGTACAGCGCAAATTTGGTGGTACGGGACTGGGGACCGCCATCGCAAAGCAGCTGGTGGAACTGATGCATGGTGAGATCTGGGTGGAGAGTCCCTCTACCATTAAAACCGATGAGGAGCATCCAGGCTCCAAGTTCAGCTTTACCATTGACGCCTATTCCAATGAAAGGATACCCAAGAGTTTTGATTTCAGCCCAATTGCAAGGCTCAGCGAGATCAATGCCCTGATTCTCACCAAAGAGTCAGATCCTGAAAGGAATACTATGGCACGAATGCTTCAGAAGTTCGGAATGAATGCAGTGACCAAGATTTACCAGGACAGCACAGTCGACAGTGTGACCCACCATATTCAGGTGAAGGCTGATGATTACCAGCTCATTGTACTGGTGGATAAGAATCAGCTCGATGGATTTGCCCTGGCGCAGGCTTTAAAGAGTAAGAACCTGATCGACCTGTATCCCGTGGTGCTAGTGAGCTCCAATGATAAGACAGGCAATTATAAAACCTGCCGGAAGCTGGGTATTGATTACTACCTGATTGATCCTTTTGAAACCAAGGAGGTCATCGATATACTTGATGAGAACTATCCGGGCATTGAGGACAGACAAAGTCTGGAACCCATGATTAATGCACTGCCCGAAGAGTTATCGATCCTGCTGGCCGAAGACAACCTGATCAATCAGAAGGTGGCACAATCCATATTCAAGAACATTGGCTATGAGATTGAAATTGCGAAAAACGGCATTGAGGCTGTGGAGATCATGGAGGAAAGGAATTTCGATGTGATCTTTATGGACCTGTTGATGCCCGAAATGGATGGCTTCCAGGCTGCAGAGAAGATCAGGGAAAACGGACACACCCTTCCTATCGTTGCCTTATCGGCCGATGATACAGATGAAACCAGGAATGCTGCATTTGAGGCAGGCATGAACGATTATCTGATGAAACCGGCCAGAGTTGAAGGCATTAAGAAATTACTCATTAAACTATTTTCATCAACAATTTAGGGTCATGCCATCACACGTTCTAGATTATAGGATCATCGGGGACGATATCCAGCTTGTGGAGATTGAACTGGATCCCATGGAAACCGTTATCGCCGAAGCAGGATCGATGATGTACATGGACAACCAGATCAGGTTCGAGACAAAAATGGGAGATGGATCGGAACCCAATCAGGGTCTGATGGGGAAGCTCCTTTCTGCAGGTACACGCGTACTCACCGGGGAATCCCTTTTTGTCACCCATTTTACCAACCATGGTAGTGGCAAACAACGGGTAGCTTTTGCAGCACCCTATCCCGGCAAGATCATCCCCATCGATCTGGCCCTGCTGGGTGGATCATTGGTGGTTCAGAAAGATGGGTTTTTATGTGCTGCCAAAGGGACAAAAATCTCCATTACACTGAACCGGAGAATCGGGAGCGGATTGGTGGGAGGTGAGGGATTTATTCTTCAGAAACTGCTGGGAGATGGCAAAGCATTTATGCATGCCGGCGGAACAGTGATCGAGCGAAAACTGAACAACGAAACGCTGAAGATCGACACGGGTTGCGTGGTAGCTTATACCCCGGGAATTGACTTCAATATTGAAACTTCGGGGAGCCTTCGGTCCATGGTTTTTGGAGGAGAGGGGATCTTCCTGGCCACCCTCCGGGGAACAGGAACTGTATGGCTGCAATCGATGCCCATCAGGAAGCTGATTCAGGCCATCTCCCCCTATGGAAAGAATGTAAGAAAGGAGAGCCGCTCTTTGCTGGACAATTTCCTTGAAAGGTGATACAAATTGAAGAATTTCTTGCCCTTTCGGACAGGTTCCCTGTGATTGATGTACGGGCTCCTCTGGAGTTTGAGCAGGGACACATCCCCGGAGCAATAAATATTCCACTGTTTGACGACCACGAAAGAAAAGTGGTCGGAACCAAATATAAGCAGGTAAACAAAGAGGCGGCCATGTATTCCGGCCTGGAGTTTGCGGGGAAAAAATTGGTGAAGCTGGCCAAGGAGGGTGAGCGGGCAGCCGGGAAAAACAGGACTCTGCTGGTGCATTGCTGGCGCGGGGGCATGAGAAGTAAAAGCATGGTCTGGTTGTTTGAGACTCTGGGCCTCACATGCTATCTGCTCGAAGGAGGATATAGATCGTATCGCCGTCATGTCAAAGAGGTGGCAGGTCGTCCCCTGAATATGTCTGTGATCGGAGGCCGGACAGGAAGCGGTAAAACAGCCATACTGCACCACCTGGAAAAAACGGGAGAACAGGTGATTGACCTAGAGGGACTTGCTCATCATAAGGGATCTGCCTTTGGGGCCCTGGGCGAGAGTGAGCAACCTACCACAGAACAGTTTGAGAATGATTTATGCCACAGGATCCTGGAACTGGATACCGGAAAAGTTACCTGGATAGAGGATGAGAGCCGGAACATTGGTAAATGTGTCATCCCCGGGGAATTCTATTCCAGGATGCGTGAAAGAGAAATAGTTTTCCTTGATATTTCCAGGGAACTTCGGGCAGAGCATCTGGTGACTGATTACGCCAGGTACGAACCCGAAGCGTTAAAGGAGTGTGTGTTAAAAATCGGGAAGAGGTTGGGAGGAGACCGTACCAGGGAAGCACTTGAATCCATCGATAAGGGCGATTTTCATACTACAGCCATGATTACCCTCCACTATTACGACAAGGCTTATATGTTTTCCCTGGAAAAGAACCATGAGAGCTACCAGACCCTCCCTTCAGAAAATGTGGACCCGATGGTGAATGCCGAACTTTTGTTAAGACATGAAAAGAAGAGAAGATTATGAATTGATGGCTCCTGCAGGAAGCTATGAATCATTGACTGCGGCCGGTCAGGGAGGGGCAGATGCTATCTATTTCGGAATAGAGCAGCTGAATATGCGTGCCCGCTCCTCGGCAAACTTCACTGCGGATGATCTGCCTCAGATCGTTTCTAAGGCTGCAGAGCTGGGGATGAGATCCTATCTCACGGTCAATACAGTGGTATATAACCATGAACTGATCAGGATGCGGAAGATCATCGACCTGGCTGTGAAACACGGAGTGGATGCAGTGATCGCGTCTGACCAGTCGGTGCTGCAGTATTGCAACAGTGCTGGGGCCAGGGTTCATCTTTCCACACAGTTGAATATAAGCAACATTGAGACTCTGAAATTTTATTCCGGGTTTGCCGATGTGGCAGTACTGGCCAGGGAGCTTGACCTGGAACAGGTGAAGGAGATTACAGAGGGCATCAAACTTGAAGAGATCAATGGGCCCTCCGGCGAGCCGTTCAGGGTGGAGATGTTTATTCATGGTGCCCTCTGCATGGCCATTTCGGGCAAGTGCTATCTGAGCCTGCATGAGCATAACCATTCGGCCAACCGTGGAGATTGTTTTCAGGTGTGCAGAAGGGCTTATACGGTGACTGATAAAGAGGGAGACGTGGAGCTGGATATTGACAATGAATATATCATGTCGCCCAAAGATCTGAAGACCATTCATTTTCTCAATAAAGTGCTGGACGCCGGTGTATCTATACTGAAGATTGAAGGAAGAGCCCGCTCGGCCGAATACGTAAAAACTGTTGTGTCATGTTATGATGAGGCTATAGGGGCCTATGTGGACGGTTCATTTACCAGGGAGAAAATTGAAGAGTGGGATAAGCGCCTGGCCAAGGTATTTAACCGGGGTTTCTGGGATGGTTACTACCTGGGACAACGGCTTGGTGAGTGGAGCGAGAAGTATGGTTCAAAGGCCACACATAAGAAAGTATATGTTGGCAAGGGAACCAACTATTTTGACCGGATCGGGGTGGTCGAAGTGGCCATTGAAACAGGTTCTCTTGAGCTTGGCGACCAGGTGGTGATTATTGGTCCCACCACGGGGGTGATTGAAACCACGATCAAAGAGCTGAGGGTGAATGAAGAGAGCTGCCAGTCAGCCGGAAAAGGAGAACGTTGCTCCTTTCCGGTGGAGCAGGTAGTGAGGCGTTCCGATAAGGTTTATAAACTGGCACCCCGTTCCTGAGAAGCGCTTTTCGTCAACATAATCCTAATGATGGTAGAGTCATGAGGGTCAGATGAGAACACAAAGATCTTTCCATCATGGTATGATTCTATGATGCGTTTCGAAAGAGAAAGCCCCAGGCCCCATCCCCTAAGCTTGGTGGTATACCCGGGCTTGAATATGGTCTTAAATTTTGACTTACTGATCCCTTTGCCCGAATCCTCCACATCGATAATTATCCCGTTGTCGGTCTCCACCGCATGCAGGATGATTCGTCCGTTCTCTTTGATGGAGTCAGTGGCATTCTTACAGAGGTTTTCGATGACCCATTCAAACAGTGTTTCATTGAGCCGGGCCATAATCGGTTGTTTAGGCAGGTCCAGCAGGTACTCCACGCTTTTCGGTCCCCGGTTTTTCATATAATCAAGGCTGTCAGTCAGAATCCTGGAGAGGTTTGCTTCCTGCAGGGCAGGCCTGGAGCCGATTTTTGAAAAGCGATCTGTAATTTTTTCCAGCCTGGAAGCATCCTTTTGCATCTCCCGGATCATAGAGGGATCCAGGTCCGATTGTTTGATCAACTCCATCCACCCCATCAATGATGAGATCGGGGTGCCCAACTGGTGGGCCGTCTCTTTGGACATTCCTGTCCACACCTCGTTTTGCTCAGCCTTTCTGGAAACACTGAATGCAATATAGGAAACCAGGATAAAGAGGATAATCACTCCCAATTGAACATAGGGAAAGAAGGTCAGTTTCCTGAGTAGGATGGAGTCCCGGTAAAACAGGAGCTGGTAATCTTCCGGTCCCAGGTTGATCATCAGTGAATCATTCTCCTCGCGAGCGAGCCTGAGCTGCCTCTGCATATAGGCGGCCGGATGCTTTACTTTGGTAGTATCAATGTTCTTTGAGCTAATGATTCCGCCCAGCGAATCGGTCAGTATCACGGGAATATGGGTATTGCTCTCGATCACAGAAAAGGGAAAGGCGAGTTCGGTTTCAAGTGCGGCACCATCCACGATGCGAATGGCCTCTGCCCACAATTCCATTTTTTGTCTCTCTGTATGCTCAATATGACCTACAAGACGACTGGTGTACCAGAGCGATCCTACTCCTATCAGAATAGCAGCCAGTAGCAAGATTTGTTTCCAGCGTTGTTTTTTCCTGTAGATGTTCAAATTATGCTGGTTTATGGTAGATCATTCATCAATAACGAATTCAACGGCGGGTTTATTCTGAGTAGTGTCTTTTTTCGCCCGCTTCTTTCTCCAGCGCCCCTTCTCTCTCTTTTCATCTACTTTTGCTGAGTCAGGCTCTTCATTGAACTCGAACCTGAAGCCCCCTTCATCCTCCTTCGTTGGATTTTCCTCTTTAACCAAAGATTTGTCATGGTCGAACAATCCCAGCTCCTCATTCAGGATCTTTTTCAGTTCGTTCTTCTCCTCTCTCAAGTCATTTCGAATCTTCTGGGCAGTCTGTTCCCGGTCCATCTCCACGTGGGTCCCCGAATCATCATTGCGGACCTTTAAAAAGAGGGTACGTGTATCGGATTCATCTGCTGCCACATTGAATTCGCTACTCCTTGCACCCCTGGCTTTGCTGTATAGCAATTCGGATAGTTTAAGCTTCAGTCGGTAGTCATAATGGTTGTTGAATCCGTGTGTGCCCGATGCCGACAGGTTCAGCGCATTGGTGTGGATATCCATCGCCGGGATAATGACCTGACTCTCTTTAATCAGAATATTGTTTTCCAGTGTTTCAAAATGGATGTTGCGAAGCTCTTCCACTTCAATAAACCTTGAGAGTGCCATGATGGGAGAGAAACTATTTAACTCTCCCTTACAAATGGTGATGTTGTTCTCGCTGAGGATCGATTCTGTCCGAATGGAGAAGGTGGAATCAAAATCGGCAGAAAACAGACAGTTGCCCGAGATGGTGCCTTTAAGATGCTCATCGGTAATTTCGCTCTGTCCAAAATTGTTGAATGAGAAAAATAGTTGGCTGATATCCAGGCTGGATAGATTGGCGTTGACATTCATAAAGATATCACCATCGGTATCCTGTACCATTCTGTAATCTCCCCTGAGGGTTCCCTCCATGGACTTCATGGTCAGTGAATCCGTATAGAAGAACGGGGCATCATAGGTGGCGATCCCCCTCACATTTCTGGCTTCGAACCTGCCCTTGTAGAACTCATTGATCACAAAGTCCAGTTTCAGGTTTATTTGTTTCGGAAAGAATATGGAGCTATTGTGTCCTGAATCGGCTCTGGAGAAATTATCCATGATCTCCTGAAGATCGAAGCGATTGGTTCGAAGTGTGGCCGAAGCCACAAGGATTTCATCTCGTTTCATCAGAAAGGAGATCAGGTTTAGTCCCGACCCAGATATATTGAAATCACTTTTCCCGAAAGAGCCTGAAAGTGAGGGCTCCCAGAAATCGTTGTCAATATGTACAGTACCATTCAGTTTGTGAAAAGGCAATCCGTTTTGGTGGGTTACAATCGTTACATCCTCCAGGGCCAATCCCCCGGAAAAATCAAAGGCCAGGAATTTCTCACCTTTCGGTTTTAACCGGTCATAAGATCCAGACACCTTTACATCACTGATGATCGTTCCGCCGGTGCTGTACAAAGGGATCGATTCGTACCAATCAAGCCACTGTTCAGGGTGAATATCGCCTTTCAGTTTGAATGAGAAGTCGGGATCGTAAAAGTTATGAATTTGCCCGTTTACAGTGAGGTGGTCGCTGCCAATTACAGCACTGAGCGATTCAATGACCAGGGAGGTGGTCACAGGGTTGAACTCACCCCCATTGGAATAGGTGCCGGTCAGGTTGAGGCTCTTCAGTGAGAAAGGGAGCCTGTCCCAGGATAGATTGGCTTTGGAGGTCTGGAAATCGGCTTCTATCTGCGGAGTCAGTGTGGAGCTGACCATTCCGGTGATCCGGGTATTGAGCTGGAGGATTCCGTTTCCCCGTATTCCATGTAAGGGCTTGCTGATTTCACTGGGCAGCAGGTCGAGTACCTCGTGGATCTCCAGGTCCCTGGCAGAAGCATAAAGATTCATATCTACGCCCTGGCCCGGGTGGATCAGGAAACGGCCATCCATATCGGCCACAATCCGGTCCAGTTGAAGCTGACCCGATTTGATGGTGTAGAGTGAGTCCCGGACATCCAGATTGAGCTTCGCTTCTATGTCTCTGTCCGAAGCATAAAGAATCCCTTTATTTGATATTTCTCCCAGCCATCCTG
>JAGLPR010000338.1 GCA_023137255.1 Bacteroidales bacterium
GTGCCCAGAACAAGAATCGAACTTGCACGACCAAAATCGGTCACTAGGCCCTCAACCTAGCGCGTCTACCAGTTCCGCCACCTGGGCAAAATAGTCGAAAGCTGAAAGTCGAAAGTTGAAAGTACTTTCAGCTTTATTGTGCCCAGAACAGGACTCGAACCTGCACGTACTTGCATACACTAGTCCCTGAAACTAGCGCGTCTACCAATTCCGCCATCTGGGCAAGATGACAATAACCTTTCAAAAAACAACCCCGAAGGAAATTCCTACGGGGCTGCAAATATATTAATTTTTAATCTTTCCGGGTGTAGTATTGGTGGATTTTCTCACCGGAGCTTTTTCCTCGATCTACTTCCGTTTTACTGGAGTCTTGGAAATCACACCTTCCGGTATTCTCTTCTCTCCTGTGGCAGGGGCTTCGAGGGTCCTTTCGGAACGGTCGCCGCTGGCTGTTGATTTCTTTCCATCCGGATAGTAGTCCACCATCGCTTCGAATGTCCACAAGTAGATTCCCTCCAGCATGTCGGTCTCAATCCAGCCCACATCTTCACTGGCCAGGGTCCAGTTGTCGTGGTTGGCCTCCCATACATCTATATAGTACTGCTGATAGCTGAGGCCATCAAAGGTGCATTCGCCTACTGAATTAGTGTAGGCTTCGGCAACCAGGTTGGTCTCCAGCTCCCAGTCTGTAAGTGTAGGATACAATCTGACCCGGGCATCGGGAAGCAAGTATCCCGGAGGTGTTCCCTCCTCGGTCCAGAGCCTGACCACCACGGTCAGTTCGGCGCCAATGACCTCTACAGGAAAAGTGGCCACGTCCACCCCTCCCTTGATTCCAAAGGCCTTCAGTTGGACATCGTACCAACCGGGATCTACAAAATAGTGGTCCACTACAGGTTGGTCATAGGTATAGCCGTCGTCCATGTCCCACTCCACATAATCGGCATTGGTAGAATAGCTTTTGAATTGAACATATTCACCCACATAAGCAGGATTCACGCTGATGGACGCATCGGCGAACGGTTCTCGGTTGCAGCCTATCACGATCAGTGACAGAAGCGGCAGTATGGTTAATAAACGTTTCATGGCAAATGGTTTTCTGGTTTTCTGGTTCTTTGTGATATAAATTTCAAATAGCATGCCAAACTATGACATTGGAAATAAAGAACTATTTTCCTTCCTTTGACCAAATTAACTAAAAACCTATGACCGTGAACAGATTATCCCGCACTAGTTATCCACTGTTTATTATTCTTTTCCTGCTTTTCCTGGCAGGCACTACCTTCGGACAGGAAACCAAACCAATTACCCTTGAAGATGCTTTCCAGAGCAGGAAGTTTTCTTCGGCCGGATTGTACGGACTGCGTTCCATGAACGATGGCTTGCACTACACCGTGAGAGAAGGGGAACATATTGAAAAATTCAGTTATAAAACCGGAGAACTGGTGGAGACGCTCTTTGATGCAGCCGAATTCGGGGAACTCACCTCCATAAGCGGTTATCACTTTAATGATTCAGAAACCAAGATTCTGATCGAAACCGGTGTGGAGTCAATTTACAGGCACTCCTACCTAGCTTCAAACTTTGTATATGACATGGAATCGGCCACGCTGGTACCGGTCTCGGGGAGAGGGAAGCAACAACTGGGTACCTTCTCGCCCGACGGATCGTATGTGGCATTTGTGAGGGAAAACAACCTTTATGTGCGGGATCTCTCTCAGGACGAGGAGAAGCAGGTTACTTTCGACGGCGTTCGAAACGAGATCATCAACGGGGCACCTGACTGGGTGTACGAAGAGGAGTTTGGCTTTTCCCAGGGATTTCACTGGTCGCCCGATGGAAAAAAGATCGCTTTCTACCGTTTCGATGAGCGAAGGGTACAGGAGTTCCACATGACCATGTTTGGTCCCCTCTACCCTGAGAGCTACAAGTTCAAATATCCCAAAGCGGGTGAAATGAATTCGCTGGTGACCATTCATGTGTTTGACCTGGAGAGTGGCCTTACGATCCCGATAGATGTGGGTGAAGAGACCGACCAGTACATTCCCAGGATCAAATGGACCCGGGATCCGGAGGTGCTGAGCATCATGAGGCTGAACCGCCTTCAGAATCAGCTCGATATCCTGCATGCCGGTGCGGCAGACGGACAGTCACAGGTGGTCTATTCAGAAACTAACCTTTACTATATTTTCGAAGCATCGGACAACACCATCACCTACCTTCCTGATGGTGAAAGCTTTATCCTAAGTAGTGAAAAAGACGCTTACTTCCACCTCTACCATTACAACTTTGTCTCAGGTGATATGCAAGCCATTACCTCCGGTGATTATGACATTGCATCCTTCATGGGTTATGATGAGAAGCAGCAGCGTCTCTACTACTCCTCCTATGAAGAATCGTCCATTCAACGCCATCTCTATTCTATCAAACTGGATGGAACAAAAAAGCAGAAGCTCAGCACACAACCCGGAACCAACAGGGCCAGTTTTAGCAGCAGTTTCAAATATTACATCCTGACTCACTCCTCAGCCAATACACCCCCCTACATTACCCTGCACAATCAGAAAGGCAAACTAATAAGGGTGCTGGAAGATAACGAGAAGATGAAAAAGACCGCGAAGGAGTACGGTTACGCCTTAACCGGGTTCCTGACTGTACCCACAGCCAGCGGAGAGCAGTTGAATGCCTGGATGATCAAACCCAACGATTTTGATCCCAACAAAGAATATCCCCTTTTTATATATGTTTACGGAGGTCCTGAATCGCAGAATGTAACCGATTCGTGGGGACGGCGCGGAGCATGGTTCCAGATGCTGGTTCAGCAGGGTTATGTGGTGGCTTGTGTGGACAACCGGGGCACCAACGGTCGCGGTGAAGCTTTCAGGAAAGCCACCTACATGAAACTTGGAGAATTGGAGACCATCGACCAAATTGAAGCTGCACAATGGTTTGGCTCACAGGATTATATCGATGAGGAGCGGATCGGTATGTTTGGTTGGAGTTATGGCGGCTATATGACCAGCCTCTGCATGACCAAGGGAGAAGGAACCTTCAAAATGGGCATTGCTGTGGCTCCTGTGACCAACTGGAGATATTACGATACAGTTTATACCGAGCGGTTTATGCGAACTCCCCAGGAGAATCCTGAAGGATACGACGACAACTCTCCCATCAATTTTGTGGATGGACTGCAGGGAAAGTTCCTGTTGGTTCATGGCAGCGGGGATGACAATGTGCACTACCAGAACTCCATGGATTTTGTGGAGGCATTGGTTCAGGCCAACAAGCAGTTCGAGATGCAGTTTTACCCCAACAAGAACCATGGGATTTATGGCGGGAACACTTCGATTCACCTCTACACGAGGATGACAGAATTTATCCTGAAGAATCTTTAGGTTCCCCTGAGTTTTCGTATCTTTGCGCTGTTTTTTAAAATTGTTTATTCAATGATCAATATTACTTTTCCGGACGGATCGGTGCGGCAGTTTGAGAAGGGTGTTACCGGGCATGATATTGCCAGAAGCCTGAGCAACAGCCTGGCACGTGAGGTACTCTCCATCAATGTGAACGACGAACTGTGGGATATTGGACGTCCCATTGAGGAGGATGCCGCCATCAAGCTCAATAAATGGGACGATGATGACGGAAAACACGCCTTCTGGCACTCTTCGGCCCACCTGATGGCTGAAGCCATTGAATCGCTCTACCCTGGCACCAAGTTTGGGATCGGTCCGGCCATCGAGAATGGATTCTATTACGATGTGGATACGGGCGATGAGGTGATGATCTCCGACGGTGACCTTGCCAGGATTGAGCAGAAAATGAAAGAGCTGGCTTCCCAGAAGCTTGCCTATCAACGCAAAGAGCTAAGCAAGAAGGAAGCCATGAAGTTCTTTGGCGACAAGGGCGATGACTATAAGACCGAGTTGATTGGAGAACTGGAGGATGGAACCATCTCCTTTTATCACCAGGGCAACTTTACCGACCTCTGCCGCGGACCTCACCTGCCAGACACCTCCCCCATCAAGGCCATCAAGCTTTTAAGTGTGGCAGGAGCCTACTGGCGGGGCGATGAGACACGCAAACAGCTGACCCGGATTTACGGGGTTACCTTCCCCAAAGCGAAAATGCTGGAGGAGCACCTGGAACTGTTGGAACAGGCCAAGCTGCGCGACCACAGGAAACTGGGTAAAGAACTGGAACTCTTCACCTTCTCACAGAGGGTGGGACCCGGCCTTCCCCTCTGGCTGCCCAAAGGGGCACAATTGAGGGAGCGTCTGGAGAATTTCCTGAAGAAAGTGCAGCGCGAAACCGGGTACGAACCGGTGATCACTCCCCACATCGGGCAAAAAGAACTGTGGGTTACTTCGGGCCATTACGCCAAATACGGGAAAGACAGTTTCCAGCCCATTCATACCCCCCAGGAGGGTGAAGAGTTTCTGTTGAAACCCATGAACTGTCCGGCCCATTGCGAGATCTACAAATCGAAACCCCGTTCCTACAAGGAGCTGCCTGTGAGACTGGCCGAATTCGGCACGGTTTACCGTTATGAGCAGAGCGGAGAGCTTCACGGCCTTACCCGTGTGCGCGGATTTACACAGGACGATGCACACATATTCTGTCGTCCCGACCAGCTGAAGGAAGAGTTCCTGAAAGTCATAGACATCATTCTATATATCTTTAAGACTTTAGACTTTAAGGACTTTACGACTCAAGTATCGCTTCGTGATCCTGAGGATCAGGAGAAGTATATCGGGACAGATGAGAACTGGGAAAAAGCAGAGCAAGCGATACTCGAAGCCGTAGAAGCCAAGGGCATGGAAAATGTGGTGGTGGAGTATGGAGAGGCTGCTTTTTACGGACCCAAACTGGACTTCATAGTGAAAGATGCGCTGGGACGGAAATGGCAGCTGGGTACCATCCAGGTGGATTACAACCTTCCGGAACGTTTTGAACTGGAGTATATCGGATCTGACAACCAGAAGCACCAGCCGGTGATGATCCACCGTGCACCCTTCGGTTCCATGGAGCGTTTTGTGGCAGTTTTGATCGAACATACAGCCGGAAAATTCCCCCTCTGGCTCACCCCTGATCAGGCTGTGATTCTACCCATTAGCGAAAAATACCACGATTATGCAGAAAAAGTTTCAGAATTCCTGAAAAATTACGATATTCGCACCCTGATTGACGAGCGGAACGAAAAGATAGGTAAGAAGATCAGGGATAACGAGTTAAAGCGAATTCCATATCTCCTTATCGTCGGTGAAAAAGAGCAGGAAAGCGGTTCAATTTCCGTTCGCAGGCAGGGAGAAGGTGATAAAGGGGTGATGAGTCTGGAAGAATTTGCGAATTTTATACAGTCAGAGGTTCAGAGCCAGTTGGATGCAACAAACACTGATGTTTAACTAATTATAGGAGGAACTAGTCATAGCAGGACCAGGTCATTATCGCAGGAGACAAAACGATCGCAACAAGGACCGGATCTTTTTCAGAACCAATGAATCGATCCGTGCCACTTCAGTTCGCCTAGTTGGCGAGAACATTGAAAACCCAGGAGTGGTTTCTATCGCGGAAGCCCTGAAGATTGCTGATTCGCTTGACCTTGATCTGGTGGAGATTTCGCCAAAGGCCGATCCACCTGTTTGCAGGGCCATCGATTATCAGAAGTTTCTTTATCAGCAGAAGAAGAAACAGAAAGAGATGAAGGCCAAAACCACAAAGATAGTGGTGAAGGAGATCAGGTTCGGACCCAACACCGATGATCATGATTACGGTTTTAAACTGAAACATGCATTGAAGTTCCTGGAAGAAGGTGCCAAGCTGAAAGCGTTTGTGTTCTTCAAAGGAAGGTCCATTTTATACAAGGAGAAAGGTGAAATCCTGCTGCTCAGGCTTGCCCAGGACCTTGAAGAAGTTGGGAAAGTGGAACAATTGCC
>JAGLPR010000339.1 GCA_023137255.1 Bacteroidales bacterium
GTGGTGCTGGAGTACAGTGTGGTGGACGGGGTGATGAAAATGAACATGGAGGGTCAGCCCGAGGCCATTCTCACCCCATTGTCCCAGTCCGAATTTAAGTACGAGGGGGTGGAGGCGACCATTGAGTTCAAAACCAACGAACAGGGAGAGGTGACCGGTGCGGTACATTCCCAGGGCGGACAGGATTATGAACTGGAGGCCATTCCTCCCTATGAAGCCTCACTGGAGGAGTTGCAGGCTTATACGGGCAGGTATTTCAGCAAAGAGCTGGATGTCTTCTACAACCTGGAGCTGCACGACAGCACCCTGGTGCTCCTGATCAGGAATACCAAGGAGATCGAACTTTCAGTGGTGAAAGAGGATGTCTATAAGGGTGATATCTTCTTCATCGGCGAACTGGCATTCGTCAAGGATGAATCGGGCAGTGTGACCGGATTTTCAGCTTCAAACGGACGCACCAAAGGGATCGGGTTCGAGAGGTATTAAACCCCAATCCACCGGCTGAAAAGTAGATCGTACACTCCGTAATAGGGTTTGCCTTCGGCATCGAGCTCGCGGTAGATGATCTCTTTCTTCAAGATGAATTAAAGTGAGATTTTTGCATTCCGATTATTTCGAACATAAATTTATTTGATTTGCAATTGTAAATTATGGTTTCCTGTCCTGTTTTTTTCCAAAAGGGATGGTAATTCCAAGCCAGGGGAGTGCAAGGAATTCATCCATATCACTAATGATAGGGATTATCAGGCCAAAATCCAGTCCGGCATCTTTAATAATCCATCTACCTCCGACTGAAAGAATTACCGCATTTGTTCCCGCGGTTTGGATATAGTAGTTTTCGGATAGAAAATATCCCCGTGCCCCTGTACGAAACATAGCATTAAGATTGATCATGGGGGATCTTACCCAATCACCTCCTGCGTAGCCATAACCCAGGCCAATACTTACATTATTATCCTTTGATCCCATTGTTGTTATGCCATAGAGAATTCCAAATCCGGTATTTTCCTCTCCCAATACGGTACCTATCAATGCCCCTCCGCCCAGGTTTAACTTATCTTTGGAGATTGGAATGGAAAACTTTGGTGTAAACCAAACCGGTGTGGGAGAACCAGCAAAAAGAAAAAGCGGAACCAAACCACCTCCAATTGAAAAACCGTCGGTAAGCCCAACTGCAAAGGAGTTAACCAACACCCATACATTCTGGTAATAACCCTCCCCTTTTTTTAGTCCGTAGCCATTTGGCGAAAAGAAATATCGCGTTGACTGAGGATTGTCATACCAATATTTTTCACCCCTTACTTTTTCCATATCGAGGGGATCTATTTTCTTAATATCGGATTTCAAAATATTAATCTCTCCTAATTTGTCTGCTTTGAATAGAATTTTAACCGAATCCTCAGCCAGGATTTGTCCCGTGTAGATATTTCCATCGTTGGTTTCGATGAAATAGGTCAATGAATCAGGTTGGTCCTGAGCAGCACAGTAAGATATGGTAAGGAATAGTGCAATGACCGTACTTAGGATGTAGCATTTGATTCTTATTTTCATAAGATTAAGGTTTATTCTTTTTTGGGTCCTTGTTTACATGAAGTGCTTCTAATCTGTTTTATTTCTAGTCAAGATTATGTTGGCTAAAAGGTAGATAGTACCTGGTTTATTTATTCCACCTAAATTAATAAATATATGCACCTTGGCAATAGATCAGCCCATTGGACATACTCCAGTATAAACAGGAGGATACTCTTTTACTACTGAAATAAATGTATCCCCATTTTTTTATAGATTATCAATTGCTGAAATCCTGAACCGCAGGTCCATTCAGGAAGTTTCAGGGGATCGACTATGATGGAAACAAGCTCCAGGATCACAAATGCAGCAGCAGCATAAACAGTAATCACACGTACTACTTTTCTGCACTTTAACTCCTGGAAGAATTGGGGAAGTTTGACGGACCCGCTGTGGGACCCAAGGATTTCTATTTTGAGATCAGCAAGGCTGGTAAATACATGCTGGAGATAGCTCCGTTTGAGGAGAAAACCGGGGACTATACTCTTGAGCTGAAGATCGTGGAACCGCTGGCCACCGATCCGGCCAAACGGTCCGACCAGCTTATGTATGCTTACTCCGCGGAGGGTGTACCAGGAGGTGATCGAGATCCTGAAGCGCCAGGAGGAGTTGCAAGCGGCTCCTGGAGAGGAGTACAACTACAACAACTCGGCCTTTATCATGCTTGCCGAGATTGTGGAGCGGATCAGCGGACAGACCTTCCCCGAGTTTATGGAGGAGAATGTATTTGGTCCCCTGGGGATGAACTCCACCGTGGTCAGGACCGATCCGGTCACCATCATTTCGGGTGCTTCGCAGGGCTATACACGCGATTCCACGGGATATAAGGAGACGGGCGATCTCTATTCGGCCTATGGGGCCGGGGGCATCTATAGCACCCCGGCTGACTTCGCCAGGTGGATGAGCAATTTCAACGACCCGGTGGTGGGGGGGCGAAGAAGTGATTGCCCGGTTGGTGACGGTCGATACGATGAACAATGGCGATACCATGAGCTATGCCCTGGGCATCGGAGTGGATGAATATAAAGGGCTGAAGTCCTTCAGCCATGGAGGGGCCGACCTGGCCCACCGTGCATTCGCGGTCTACTTCCCCGAAATCAATTCCGGGGTAGTCGCAATGAGCAACAATGGGAACTTTGATGCAGGGAAATACATCCTTACGGGGATGGGAGTGGTGCTGGAGTACAGTGTGGTGGACGGAGGACTGAAGATGGCCACGGAGGGTCAGCCCGAGGTCATTCTCACCCCTTTGTCTCAAACCGAATTTAAGTACGAGGGGGTGGAAGCGACCGTTGAGTTCAAAACCAACGACCAGGGAGAGGTGACCGGTGCGGTACATTCCCAGGGCGGACAGGATTATGAACTGGAGGCCGTTCCTCCCTATGAAGCCTCACTGGAGGAGTTGCAGACTTATACGGGCAGGTATTTCAGCAATGAGCTGGATGTCTTCTACAACCTGGAGCTCCACGACAGCACTCTGGTGCTCCTGATCAGGAATACCAAGGAGATCAAACTTTCAGTGGTGAAAGAGGATGTCTATAAGGGTGATATCTTCTTCATCGGCGAACTGGCATTCGTCAAGGATGAATCGGGCAATGTGACCGGATTTGCAGCTTCAAACGGTCGCACCAAAGGGATCGGGTTCGAGAGGTATTAGTTCCCGATCCACCGGCTGAAAAGTACATCGTACACTCCGTAATAGGGTTTGCCTTCGGCATCGAGCTCGCGGTAGATGATTTCTTTCTTCAGGAGGGACTTCAGGGAGCGAAGCACGGTGGAGGGGTTACCCAGCTGGTAACGCGTAATCAGTTCATTGGAAGTGGGACTCTCCACATATCCCTCCCGGGCCATCGCCTTGAGCAGGTTCCACTGGGGAACGGTAAGTACATCACGGTAGGCATAGAAGACATATTCCTGTTCCTTTAGCAGACGCATGGCCTCCTCTTTCCACAATCCGGGAGGCACCACCTCGTCCGACGAAAGGAACACCCGGTTGCATAGCAGCTGCACATAGTAGGTCCATCCATTAGTCCAGTCGAGGATCGATTCGATGTTCTTGGTATTAATCTTTTTAGCCGACTCTTCGAATTTGGCAGCGATAAAATCCAGGTACTGTTGCCGCCGGATCCTATCTAATTTCAGGAACTGAGTGCTTCGATAGAAAGGCCGGGAGGGATCGGTGAAGAGTTCGTTCATCAGGTGTTGCTGACTCCCTGAAAAGATAAACAGCACATTCTTCAGCGACTGGATTCTGGAGCGGAGCCAGGCGTCGGCTTTCTTTTCGGGGTAGTTCAGGATCTGCTGGAACTCATCGATGGCCAGGATCACCGGTTTACTCTGTTTCTCCAGGAACCCGAAGATCCCCTCAATGGTAAGCAATCCCTCCTCCGGCGTAAGGTTAAAGCTCAGATTGGGGCTTCCCGACAGTGCATCGTAGCTCACCACAGGTCGCAGCGACTTCAGGAACTTCCACACTTTTGCTCCAGGTTTGCTCTCCTCCACATGCAAATTGGCCACACTGGTGGCCAAGCTGTTTAGCAGGTCGTGCATCGATTCGGTGGGCAGAATGTCTACGTAGATGCCCAGGTAGTCACTTTTCAGGTGATTGAACAAGTGGTGGATCAGGGCGGTTTTGCCCATCCTTCTCAACGCCACGAGGGTGGTAGAATGTCCCCCTTTGATGTTCCTCACCAGTACCTCCATCTCCTCCTGGCGGTTGCAGAAATAACCGGGACCAAAATAGCCTGAGGTGGGAAATGGAGTGGTTGGTTTTTTCATATCACAATATGTAATTTACATTTTGCAATTTACAAATTGTGAATTTAAATGTCAACCCCCGCTTTTTAAACTTTCACACCTATTTCTTCACCCTGCCTGTTGCGGGCTTTGCCGCTGGTTTCGGCTTTGCTGCCGGTTTGGGCCTGGTTGCATCGGAGCGGACATGCAGGTCGACCTGGGGGAAGGGAATCGCGATGCCCGCTTCGGCCAGTTTCTTATTGAGGATTACATTGATCTCGCTCTCAACCCCCAGTCTGATATCCAGATCGGCCCATGCCAGCAACCTGAAATCCAGCGAGCTCTCCCCAAACGAAAGGAAATAGGCCCTTGGTGATGGCTTTTTCCGCACCCCGGTATGCTCTCCTGCAATCTTCTCCATGATCTCCAACACCACTTCGGGATCGGTCCCGTAGGCCACCCCCACCCTGATGTCCATCCGCCGGTTGGAATCCGAGAGGGTCCAGTTGATCATCTGGTTGGAGATCAGGTTTCCGTTGGGGACAATCACTTCGGCCCCGTCGAAACTCTTGACAGTGCTGGAGCGCAACCCGATGGAGCGTACAGTGCCCATCAGCTCACCCACCTGAACCACGTCGCCCACCTTGATGGGTCGTTCAAATGCCAGGATCAGTCCAGACACCATGTTGTTGAAGATGTTCTGCAAGCCAAAACCGATCCCCACCGAGAAGGCACCCAGCACAATTGAAAGGTTGGTAAGCTTCATCCCCGATGCTGCGGCTGCCAGGAAGAATCCCCCCGAAATAAGAGCAATTCGCAGCAGTAGAATTATGGTACTGGGCATGCCTTTGGCGGTCTTAACCCGGGTAAATACATCCTTCTCCAGGATGCGGCTCACCATGCGGGTAATTATGATGGACAACCAGATCACAAAGACGAAGATCAATATGCTGCCCAGGGAGATATTGACGGCCCCTATCTTCATGCCGTCGGTAAGCACGCCCCTGCCCCAGTCAAATACAGCATCCTTCAGTCTGAATATTCTGAGTGCCGTGGAAAAGAAGAAGAGCCAGAGGAGCAGATCGACCAGCCAGACGATTTTCTTGTGAATGACCTGTACATCCTCCCTGATCACATTGACTTTCTGAAGGTAGTTGCTCGAAAGGGCCAGGTAGACGATGGCATCGGCCAGTTTGCTGGAGAGCTGGATCACGATGGCGAGAACCGTGATCTGTAACGGGAGCAGGGTAAAAAACTCGGCCAGTCCGAATGCACCCACCAGGTTGGCAATGATGGCTATGAAATGAAGTCCGGCAAATACCACAATAAGCATTCTGAACAGCCTGTGTATGATTATGCTTTTAAAGGTTGTTCCAAATGGTCTCTTCCTATAGATCCAGGTAAACAGCCACAGGCCAGCAAAACACATTCCCATCAGGATGATCCTGAGCAAAGCCCCGGGATGATATGAGAGTTCATAGAGTATGGCCATGATGGATATACCCACCAGCACAATGATCCAGGTCCGGATCACACTCCCGAAAATACGAATCGACAGGATGGCCATAAGAATCATCAGGATAACAACATTGAGGGAGTAGAATGCCTGTGGCAGGTCGGGCAGCAGGAAGCGGATCATCAGTGCAATCACAAATACGGTGGTTACCACCGGCGATTTTATAATGGTCAGTTGCATCTCCGACAGTTCGAAGTTCTCCTCGGAGATCAGGCTGGCGTAATTCTTTTTGAACCAGATGGAAAAAACCAGGAACACCACCAAAAAGAGCGATGCAATGATCAGGGGTCTCAGGTAACCCGACTTCAGGATGTGGAAGTCGGTTCTGACAGATTCTTTGAACTCTTCCACATGGGAGCTTACCAGGGTGGAATCGCCCGGGCTGGAAAGATCTTTGAAAAAGCCAGGCATGTCCCTGGTCAGGAGGGTCTCGCCCAGCACCACTTTCTGCTCCTTAACCCTTTCCACCACCTTTTCGAGCTCCTGCTTTTTATCAGCAAGATTGTCCTGTGCCTCCAGCATTATCGCCAGGTCCTCCTGAAGCAGACTCCTGACCGAGTCCAGGTTTTGGATGGTTGTTCCAATGCGCTCGATCCTCGATTCCAGAGCCTCCTCCCCCGTCCTGCTATCCAGTGTAAGCTGCCATCGCTCCTTGTTCTGCAAAAGCAGCTGCAATTCACTTTCAAGATCCAGGGCCACATCCGACAGGCGACCCTGCAATGCGTCGAGCCTTCCCATATATGCCTCCGAGCGGGCACCGATCTGGTCCAGTTCCCTCACACTTGCACCCTCCAGGGTAATGATGGTTGAATCGCCCAGGAAACCATTAATCTCGTAAAACAGGGTATCCATATCGCTGGTGTACCCCGAGATGGCCTCTTCGGTCAGGTGCAGTTTGCCCGACTCATTGATCAGGCTGTTGGAAGCGATGAATGCCTCTGTGATCCTGGTGGCAGGGAAAGGTCGCAGTGCCACGCTGTCCGCCTCAGCCTGTACTGGATCTTCCTTGGTGGTAAGTGGGATGACTCCCTGACCTGTAAGGTTGCAGGGGATCATCATCGCGGTGAATAGTATAGCGGGGAGCAGGAGAGTTCTGATTTTCATGGGTCTGGTGCTTGGTATATCAAAACTACAAAATAGTATCTTTAACGATGCTTTTCGACAGACGAAAATTTATCAGGCTCACCTCCAACGGAATCATCCTGCCGCTTATGGGACCCATCAATCCTTTTATATCCTCCGGAAAATATGGAGAGATCACACTTACCGAAGAGGCACTCCGGATCCACCGGGAGGCCCTGGTCCTTGACGGACACAACGATATGCCGGGCAAGATCCTGGATAAAGGCTTGAACTCCAGTCCCGGTTTTTCACTGAACGAGGCGCAGCCGCAACTCCATACCGACATTCCCAGGCTCCGCAAAGGCGGGGTGGATGCACAGGTTTGGGTGGCCTATGTATCGCCCGGGTATATGAGGACTGGGGGAGGAAACCTCAACTGTATAGAGCAGATTAAGCTGATTCACAGCCTGGTCAATTCCCATTCGGACGACCTGGAGCTGGCCACCACTGCCGGAGAGATCACCGCGATCGCCGGCCGGGGAAAAATCGCTGCCCTGGTGGGTGTGGAGGGTGGACACGCCATCGAAAACTCCATCAGGAACCTGGAGCACTATTACGAACTGGGGGCACGCTACATGACCCTGACCCACAATGAAACCACAGACTGGGCCGATGCCGGGTATGACCGGCCAAGGCACGGCGGACTCTCCTCATTCGGGGAAAAGGTGGTTAAAGCCATGAATAAGATGGGGATGCTGGTGGATGTGTCGCACTCCTCCGACGATACGGTCAGGGATGTCCTCCGGGTGAGTAAAGCTCCGGTGATTGCCTCACACTCCTCGGTCAAAGCAATCTGTCCCTCTCGCCGCAACCTCACCAATGAGCTGATCAAAGGGATCGCCGGCACCGGCGGAATGGTGGGGGTGAACTTCTTCCCCATCTTCCTGCATCCCGAAGGGGGTAAGATCGAACAGGATTACATCGACTTCTCCATGGCACTCAGATCCAGGAATCTTACCCCCGAACAGTTCCGCGAGGAGATGGATGCCTGGGAAAAACAGCAGCCTCCCATGCCCCAGTGTTATGTGGGTCACCTGGTCGATCACATTGATCACATTGTGAATGTGGCGGGGATCGATCACGTGGGTCTCGGATCGGATTATGACGGGATTACTTACGGACCGGTGCAAATGCCCGATGTATCCGGATTTCCCTATGTGACCCAGGAGCTGCTGAACCGTGGTTACAGCACCGGGGATATCAAAAAGATTCTGGGTGGAAACTTTATCAGAGTGCTGACCGAGGCGGAGAAATCTTAACTTGCATGTATAAACAACAGTGATTCTAAGGTGAAACCATTATTTAATATACTGCTTCTCGCATCAGCACTGATACTAATATTTACCCGGTGCGACAGGGGCCCGGATCCGACCGATCCTATAAAAATCCCTGACCAGGCCTTCCTGGCCGCTCTCCTCGGGGATTTGGTGGATGAGCATGGAAATGCACAAATTATAGATACCAATGCAGATGGAAAAATCAGTTATGCTGAAGCTGAAGTGATCACCTTTCTTAATGTTAGTAAAAAAGGCATATTATATCTTTCCGGAATAGAAGAATTTATCAATTTAGAAGAGTTGTGGTGCTTTGACAACCAGCTAAGCGATATAGATATTTCTGATAATAATGCTCTGGTGGTTTTATATTGCTGGAATAACCACTTAAGCACCCTGGATGTTTCCCATAATGCCGGGTTAGAGGGACTGGATTGTGCCAACAACCAGATCTCCACGCTGGATGTTTCTACAAATGATTCATTGGTATCATTAAATTTTAATTACAATCTGCTCTCTGCCATTGATGTCTCTAATAATGATTCATTGAAATTTTTACATGGTTCCGGAAACCGGCTCTCTGCCCTGGATGTTTCCAGTAATTCTGCATTGACCTTGGTAGACTGCAGTTTTAACCGGCTCTCCACCCTGGATGTTTCCAATAATGATGCATTAGAGGTTTTAGCTTGCAACAACTGCCTCTTATCCAGCTTGGATGTTTCTAATAACCCGGCTTTGTACACCCTGTCCTGCATGAATAATCAGCTAACGACCCTGGATCTTTCAAATAATAGTGCATTGGTCGACCTGTATTGCATGGAGAACCAGTTAACTACCCTGGACGTTGCTTCTAATCACAAGCTCGTAGATTTGTTTTGCTCACAAAACCTGCTAAGCTCTATTGATGTCTCTAATAAGTTATATCTTAGGAATTTATACTGTGGGGCAAACCAAATAAGCACCCTGGATATCTCTAAAAGTTATAGTCTCTGGAATCTGTATGTTAATGAGATGCCAACACTAACGGAAGTCTGTGTCTGGGTAATGCCTTTCCCCCCGGAAAATATCATGGTAAACTCCACAGGCAGCCCCAACGTCTATTTCACCACTGAGTGCAGTAACTAAAAACATCCAGGGATATTCAGGCCCTCGGGTTTTATAGAAATAAAGCCCCCGGCACGTTGCCGGAGGCTTTTTATCTCCTGGTATTCTGCCCGGGATTATTCGGGGGTGATCACATCGCCTTCATTCTTCCCCTCATCCTTTTCCTCCTCCATTTTCCCGTTCATCTTGGCTTCGTACTTCTCTCTCCACCTGCTTTTAGGCATGGGAGGACATTCTCCTGAGTGCTTTGAGGAACCGTGTTTGCTCCCACCGCCGATCCCTGAAAAGATGATCTTGGAGAGCACCAGCAATCCGAGGGTTTGCCAGTAACCAAGTACCGGTCCGTTGAAGAGTTCTGGCACCAGCCAGTTCCAGAGCCACATCACCACGAAGGTGAATCCGATTACGGCGGCTACTCCCAGCACGCCAAAACCTGCATATTTAAAACATTTTCTTGCTTTCATAATTATCTGTTTTTATAGTTATTTTTCTGTAATCTGTGTATACAATTCTCTGAGTTGTTCCCTGAGGTATGTTACCGCATACCGCTTTCGGGAGAGCAGTGTATTGATCCCATCGCCGGTAACCGCTGAGATCTCCTTAAAGCTCATGTCTTCAAATTCGTTCATAACAAATACCTCTCTCTGTGTCTCCGGCAGACGGTCGAGGCACGCCTGGATGGTCTCCCAGACCACCCCCCGCATGTATTCATCTTCCGGACTGCGGGTAAGTGAAGGCAGGATCTCCTCAAGCATCAGGGGACCATCTTCCCCATCCTGTCGGGTCACCACACGATCTGAAAACAGTTCCGGTTTGCTCTTCCTGAAATAATCTGTGATCCGGTTGCGCGCCACCGTAAAGAGCCACGAGGTGATGGAAGTGACCGACCGTATGTCGTCGAACCCGGCTGTAAGCTGGTAGAATACATCCTGGGCTATGTCCCGGGCATCCTCTTCGTGGTCGACCCGTTTGCGGATAAAGCCCAGCAGGCGTCCCTCCTCCTCTTTTACAAGCTCTTCGATATATTTTCTCTCTGCGGCGGTCATTGCTTTGTTATTGCCTTCTGCTTCTGTAGACGAATGAGGTGAATGAATATTTTAAAACCTTCGAGAATTTAGTTAAAATAGTCAGAGTGTCTTAAAAAAGGATTGCAGTGCATTGACACTGGCAAACTGTTAAATCCCAACAAACTACTTGACTTATACTTCTAAATTATAGTCTAACCCCCAAAATCAATTTATCATGAGAAAGTTATTAGTTATCACATCCCTCTTCCTGTTTGCAGGAACTGCCTTTGCACAAACTGTTCAAAAAGGTGGTGTTTTAATTGTACATGAGTTAAACATAACGCTCGATGATGCAACTATGGATAAGATGTTGGATGAATGGGTAGAAAAGATAACCCCAGAAGCCAAGAAGTACTTTCCAGAGGCAACAATGCATTGGGTTAAGGGAATTGGAGTAGATAATAAAAATGCTATTGCTGGTTTTAGCTACTACAATTCTTTGGATGAATATAGAAAATACTATAACGAGGATGGAACTCCAACCGAAGTATGTGGGGCAGCTTATGGAGCTTTGATGCCACTAGTACAAGAATTGATAGCTAAGTATGGTGAGTTTAGCTGGGTATTAAGAGATTGGGTGGTTATTAAGTAATATCAGGATTAATGAACAGAAACCCCCGGCTAACACCGGGGTTTTTCATGCCCCCGGTTCACGCTGGGGGTTTTTTTATGTGCTGAAATGATCATCCTGGCCAAACCATTCCTAACAATTTTATTTTAATCGGACAATACCTATAGAATTTGGATTGCAGCACATTGATGCTGATAAACCGTTAAAAGTCAACAAACTACTTGACTTATACGTCTTGATTATAGTTTACCCTCAAAACTATATATCATGAAAAAGCGAAGATTATTTTCAGTGGTTGTTCTCAGCATGATCTTGTTAGTCGCACTAGCTCCTGTTCATGCTCTGGAAGTTTCTCCATCTTCTTGTAATTTCGGTGATGTTGAAGTGGGTACTAGTATTTCAACTATTATCACTATAACGAATATCGACCCTTTTCCAGTCTCGATCGATCATATCGAAATGATCGGCAGTGGGGACTTTAGCGCAACGTCAAGTATTAGTCTTCCATTAATTCTTGAGTTTGGCGAAACTGTAGATATTATAGTTGTTTTCACCCCGTCTGCCGAGGGCGAATTCTCTGCAGATCTAGTAATCCAAAATGGTGAGCAGTATTTTGTTGTCTTATTTGGTACTGGAGTTTCCTCACAGCCGCCTCCTATATCTATTCAGGACATTTTAAGCTTCTATGATGCGTCTGTAGAAGCAGGAACTCTTTATGGGGTCGGTCCCAATAATTCGGCCCGAATAAATAAATTAAAGGTTTTTAGAAAAATGCTTGTCGAAACAGGCTATCTACTTGACGAAGGTAATTATGAGGGTGCTTGTGACAAGTTGAATAATGCTGACAAACGTTGCGATGATTATAGAATTCCCCCGGATTTTGTCCAGGGTCCTGCGCTGGCTGAATTGTCAACCTTGATCGCAGAGTTTATGGGAGTATTAGGATGCGCACAATTTTCGGCTAAAAAATCAGCCCCAACTTCAGAAAGATTAACAGCGACAATGTCCGACAAACTCTTTTTAGCTCAAAATACACCAAATCCATTTCATCAAACAACTACCATAACTTACTCACTTCATAAAGATGCTCATGCAAAACTTATTATTTACAACACACTCGGGCAGGTCATTCATGTTCTGGTTGATGAATACAAGAATAACGGGATTTATAGCGTAATATGGGATGCTGGTTATCATACAAGTGGAATTTATTATTACAGACTCGAGTCTGAGGGCTCTACAGTGTTGAAAAAAATGTTCTTGTTGAAATAGTATTAATAAAACCAGCCAATAAACGTGGTATCATATTAATCTGGTGTCAGACCATTGGAAGGATTTGAAACTCCCGGTGCAATGCTGGGGGTTTCTTTATGAGCTGATATTATCATCCCGGCCAGACCACTCCCGACTATTTTAATCTAATCGGACAATTCCTATTGAATTTGGATTGCAGCGCATTAATGGTGATAAATCATTAAATGTCAACAAAATACTTGACTTATACGTCTTATGGATGGTAACTTTAATCTAATCCTAAAATCTAACAATCATGAAAAAGTATTTATTTGCATTAATTGCATTTAGTTTCTTGGCAGGTGCATGTTGTCAGGACAAAATTGACAACGAGAAAGAAAGGATTGCCATGGCTGATAAGTATGTTAAAGCTTGGAATGAGGGTAATCTATCACTGTTTGACGAGGTTCTCTCCACTGAGTGTGTACGTCACCATGTTGATTTTTCCGAAGACCTCATAGGGATTGAAGCAATTAAGGAATACGTCACTTCTATCTGGACAGGTTTTCCAGACTTCAATGTTACTGTTGATGAATTAATTATCGCAGAGGATCACACTATTGCAAGATGGACAGTTACAGGGACAAATACTGGTCCTTCTGGTGACTCACCACCTACAGGAAAAAAAGTCAAATATTCGGGAGTAGAAGTTGCTCGCGTTGTTGATGGGAAGACCATCGAAACATGGATATATACCAACCGGGCAGCGTTATTGACTCAACTTGGCTATATAATTACTCCACCCGAGCAATAAAACGAACAATAATTGTAGAATACTATTCAAGCCCCCGGTTCACGCTGGGGGCATTCTATTTTCGACTATTCAAAGTACCGATCCCATGAAATAGGAACAGAATTATTTGCTTTTTTGTAAATCATACTTTACATTTGGTACGGGTTTTTGTAAAGTACACTAGCATGATACATCGTCCGTTCTGGCTCAGTCAATTGGATAAGGCGTGGGATAAAAGACCACTGATCTGGTTATCCGGTGTTCGCAGAAGTGGAAAAACCACCTTATGCAAAATGGTGCCGGATGCTGAATATCTGAATTGCGATTTGCCTTCAGTAAGCAGACAACTTGAGAATCCTGAATACCTGTACAAGAACATAAGCCCCGGCACAACCCTTATACTTGATGAAATACACAGAATTAAGGATCCAAGCCTGGTGCTGAAGATTGGAACCGATGAATTCCCCCGGATAAAAATACTCGCAACCGGATCGTCCACACTTGCTGCAACTAAGAAATTCCGCGATACACTCACCGGGAGAAAAACCCAGCTGCATCTGCCCCCGGTATTGTGGAATGAGTGTTTGAACGATTTTAAAATTGTTGACCTGGATAGGCGAATGCTTCATGGGGGGCTACCGGAATTCCTTTTGGAGGAGAGCAAAGAAGGGGATTTCTTTTCTGAATGGATAGATAGTTACTATGCCAGAGATATTCAGGAACTCTTTGGGGTCAGGAACCGGACCGGTTTCCTGAAACTAATGCAATTGCTGTTTATGCAAAGCGGAGGACAGCTTGAAATCACTACACTGGCCAGGGAAAGTGCGCTTAGCAGGCCCACTGTTATGGCACATATTGAAGCATTATCAGCAGCCCATGCCATCAGGCTGGTACAACCCTTTTCTAACAGAAGGAAAAAGGAAATTGTCAAACGTCCCAAAGTCTATGCATTCGATACAGGTTTTGTAACACATGTAAATGGCTGGAACGAGATCAGGGAAACTGACAGGGGATTGCTCTGGGAGCACCTGGTCCTGGATATGCTCAGTGTGACATATAAAACTGTGAATTATTGGCAGGACAAAGATAAAACTGAAATCGATTTTGTGATACAGGGAAAACATAACAGAATCGATACCATGGAGTGTAAAATCAATCCGGGTAAATATTCACCCAAAGCACTTTATAAATTCCGCGCATATTATCCTGAAGGTAAGAACCTGTGCTTTTCACCACATATAGAACGCCCCTATAAACTCAGATTTAGGGACCTGGAGGTGGAATTCCGTTCTGTGTTGCAAGATTGACAAGGATACATAACAATGCAATGGGCGCATGGGAATCGCCCTCAGGAACAGGTATTGTATACTGGACAGGGCGCAGGCGCGTCCTTGATCAGGCCGGCCATGGATAGACTCGGCTTTTCAGCAAGGGCCTGTGACAGGATCCTGAAGTGGTAAGTGAATTTCTGTTATATTTATTAG
>JAGLPR010000034.1 GCA_023137255.1 Bacteroidales bacterium
ACCATGTTTTCCTGCAACCTGTCCTTAACCATCTCGTCGGTGATCTCGATGACACTCTCTTCACTGAAGCCGGTATCGGAGGTTTCAGACTTAACCACCACCTCCAGGGTGTTAAGCAGTTTGCGGGCATCGCCCCCGGAATACTGCAACATGGCTTTGTTCTCACTGATTTCGATCTTAAGTTTCTTCAGGTAGGGATCGCTTCTAAGCGCCCGATCGAGCAGACCCAACAGGTTCTCCTGGGAAAGGGAATTCAGTATGTAGACCTGGCAGCGTGAGAGGAGGGGAGAGATCACCTCAAAGGATGGGTTTTCGGTGGTAGCCCCGATCAGCGTCACTATGCCCTGTTCCACTGCCCCCAGCAGGGAATCTTGCTGCGATTTGGAAAAACGGTGTATCTCATCAATAAAAAGAACGGGATTGGGTTTGTTAAAAAATTGGTTCTTTTTTGCCTTATCGATGGTCTCCCGCACATCCTTCACTCCCGACTGCACAGCGCTCAGGCCGTAGAAGGGACGATCCAGCTGTTTGGAGATAATGGTGGCCAGTGTGGTCTTGCCCACACCAGGTGGTCCCCATAAAATAAATGAACTAAGGGAACCCGATTGCACCATTTTGCGTATAACCGCATTGGGGCCCACCAGGTGCTCCTGCCCGATATAGTCATCCAGGGTGACCGGACGCATGCGGTCGGCAAGAGGCTGGTTGGGAAACTGGATGGCGGATGACATAGTGGCAAATTTAGTTTTTTTTAATTTTGGAGTTGAAAGTAAAGCACATTAAAATGAGACGAATTGCAAAGAGGGCCCGGATAATTCTTTTGATTGCAGTAACGGGCATCACTGTTCCTGCGTTTTCACAAACCCTTTCCATGGATTTTATCTATGGAGGAATAGAGGATGCTGAGATAATTTTGCAGGAGTACCTGAAACCCTATGCCAACATCCTTGGATCAGACCTGAATGCAGGGTGGTACAATACGGCCAGGCCGCATCAGCTGGGCGGACTGGATGTAACTGCCACGGTAAGCTGGGCCAAAGCACCATCTACGGCCCTCTCCTACGATATGGCCAACCTGGGACTCTACGGGACAGTGGACCAGGGTATTACAAGTGTGGCGCCCACCATTGCGGGCGACCAGGAGGCCCGGCCCGAAGTCTCTTACACCGAAACGGTGGATCTGGGCGGGGGCAATTTGCAGGAGGTGGAGTACTCCAATTTCACGGCTCCCAATGGAACCGGGGTGGACTTCTTTCCCCTCCCCATGGCACAACTTACGGTGGGTCTGCCTTTCGGTACCGATGTGTCGGCCCGTTTCATACCCTCTGTGGGATACAAGGATTACGGGGAAATCGGGCTCTGGGGAGTGGGTGGAAAGCATTCGGTATCGCAGTGGCTCCCGTTTCTTAAAAATGTGAAGATTCTCGATATCAGTGTACAGGGTGGTTATACCAAGGTCTCCTCCATGGTGCATGTGCTTGTTGAACCACAGTCTCTTGTGGAGGTCGACAACCATCCTGATTACAACTGGGATGACCAGTTTGTAACCCAGAAAGTAGAAGGATGGACCCTGAATCTCATCGCCTCTCAAACCCTCCCTGTAATCACCTTTTACCAGGGGATCGGGTATGCCAGCTCCATGGTGGAGTTGTTGCTGGAGGGACATTACCCCATCCATACTGTGATCCTGGATGAAACCAGTGCCGATTTTGGCTTAACCACCTACGAGATCATGGAGAATCCCATCAATATGAATTATAAGAACTTCAATAACCTGAGAATCAATGTGGGCGCCAGAATCAAACTGGGAGTTCTTACCCTCCATTACGACTTTACACACACCCTCTACTCAACCCATTCTGTAGGATTGGGCATAAGCTTCAGATAGGTCAGAAACCATTCAGGCTCATGGTGACAGTTGGGATCAGCAGCAGCCATCCCAGGAATATCAGGATTGCCATAAAGGGCAATACCCATTTGAGCCACTTTTCGTAAGGTATTTTTGCCACTCCCAGCACCCCGATCAGGACAGGAGATGTGGGTGTGATCATGTTGGTAAATCCATCCCCAAGCTGGAATGCCATGACCGTGGCCTGCCGCGATACACCAATCAGATCGGAAAACTGCGACATAATGGGCATGGTGAGGGCCGCCTTGGCCGAACCGCTCGGAATCACAATATTGATCAGGGTCTGAATCAGATACATCATGCTTACCGAGGCAAGTTTTCCAAACTCCTGCATCGATTGGGCAATGCTGAAAAGCAGTGAGTCGATGACTCTTCCATCCTCCAGAATCACCAGGATACCCCCGGCCAGGCCCACCACCACGGCAGCTGAGAGTATATCCCGCATCCCTTCGATAAAGAGCTTGGTGATCTCATTGGCACTACGGTTCATGGCCATGCCTGAAAAGATACCCATCACAAAAAAGAGCGTGGCAATCTCCTTCACGAACCAGCCGTAACCCATCACTCCTACAATCAGGTAGATAATGGTAAAGACCAGCATGTTCAGTATGAAGAAATGAACCGATTTTCGAAGTGAAAGAAATCCTGTCACAGCAAACAGTCCGCTGATCACCGGCAGAAAACAGAAGCTGTATTCGCTGTTCCCGATCCGAAGGGTGGAGAAAGGTTCCAGGACTGCAAAAACTGTCATTCCCGTCAGCAATATAAAAAAGGTCACCCAGGCAATAACAGGTGTATGGTACTCCAACTTCTCCAGGTCCACACTCTCCCTGCTCCTCCAGTAACTGTCTGAATCATGCACCGGGGAGGCTTTGGGATTCTTCCGGATCCTGGCAGCATACCTCAGCACCCAGCCGATTCCAACCACATTGATCACCAACCAGACAAACAGGCGGTATTCTATTCCAGAAAAGAGGGGAAGGCTGGAAAGTCCCTGTGCGATTCCAATGGTAAATGGATTGAGAAGTGCCCCGGCAAATCCAAGCGCTGCTCCCACAAAACACATACTGAGGCCTGTGATGGAATCATAGCCCATAGATATGGAGAGAGGAACAAAGATGATGATAAAGGCTATGGTCTCTTCACTCATTCCAAATGTTGCACCAAACACACTGAATATCAGCATAATCATGGTAATTATCATGTTATCCACTCCCATGTGCCGGAACAAGCTGAACCTTTCAAGCTTTCTGACCCTGGTGAGAAACGACTGAATCCCCACATCAATGGCTTTGCTGTCGTTCATGATCCAGAAAGCTCCCCCGATGATCAGGATAAATACAATGATGTCTGCTTTCCCGGCAAAGCCGTCAAACAGGGCACTGAATATCTGCCATGTCTGTGGATGTTTATCTGCATCGTGAAAGGATCCCTCCACGATCACCTCCCTGAGTGTGCCGTTCACATCTACGGTTTCCCTGTCGAACTCTCCTCCCGGCAGGATCCAGGTGAGCAGTGCTGCAGCAGCAATAAAGGAGAATACAATCACATAGGTGTGGGGAATTGCATTTTTTTTCGCCATAAATAAGGATGTTTATAGATACAAATATGCCTGAAAATTTTAAACGGAATAAAAATTCTTAAATTTATCCCAACAAACCGGCCCTGTATGTCTCTGAACCTAACTCTCTGCATACTCTTCCTGGTTCTTTTTTCCACTTCCACTCCGGCGCTGGATCAACAGAAGTATGACAGCCTGAAGGCACAACTCAATACCGATATTCTTGATTCAACCCGTTCGCGACTGCTGTTTGAAATAGCAGAGGAGGTGGGGGCCTCCGACACACTCCTTGCCTTCTCCTACCTGGAGCAAGGAAAGCAGATTGCCGAACTCCAGGACGATAAAAGGGCACTGGGCCGGTATCACAAGATCTTTGGGAAGGTGCTTACTCATACCGGTTCCTATGAAAAGGCGATCCTTCATTACGACCGGGCCCTGGCCTGTTTCAATGAGGCGGACGACCATGTAAGTTTCTTTGAAAGTATTAAGGAGAAGGGAAATGTCTACCTGTACCAGGCCGACTTTGACCAGGCCATGAACCACTACCAGACAGCCCTCGACTTTTACAAAAGAAACAACATGGTCATCGGAATCAGCCGATGTCTGAACAACATAGGAATTATCCATAAGAACAGGGGACGCTATGTGGAAGCCCTTTCTGTTTACCAGGAATCTGTTTTATATCTTGATAGTGTGGCCGATGCCAACGACATTGCCCAGGCCTATGTTAATATGGGCAATGTTTTTGTGTACCTGGGCACCTACGACAGGGCACTTGAGTATTACGGCATGGCGCTCTCCATTTCAGAAAGAAAGAATAACCAGCTTAACATCTCACTCTGTCTTTCCAATGCCGGGGTGGTGCATAATAAAATTCATAATTATGATGAGGCCCTGAATCTCTACCAGAGATCTTTAAAGGTCTGCCAGTCTCTCAACGATCCCATACAGGTATCAAACTGCCTGATCAATATAGGAACCAACTACGCGGATATGGGAGAGCCCGAAAAAGGGATCGATTATGTGGAGAGGGGGATGGAGATTAAAATTAAGCTGGGAGATGAAAGGACCATCTCAAATTGCAACATACACCTGGCCGACATATACTATATGATGGAAGAGTATGAAGAAGCCACCGAACTGTTTAATACCGCCATCCTTCAAAAGGAACGACTTGACGAACCGGACGGAATCATCAGATGCTACCTGGGGCTGGGATCGATCCAATTCGATCAGGGGCGTTACCAGGAAGCCGGGCGAACAACAGATATGGCGCTGGATATTGCCAGGAAGATCAGGGCCAAGGAGTACATTGCTTCAGCTTACCGGATAAAAGGGAAGATAGCTGTTAAACTTGGAGACTACAGGTCGGCCCACCATTACAATTCACAATATCACCTGTACAAGGACAGCCTGCTGGACGATGCCACCTCCAAACTGGCCATGGAGATGGAGTTCCGCAACCATTCCAGGGCATTGCAGCAGGAGAATGAAAACCTTCGGATCCAGGCCAACCTCGACCGGCTGGTAATGCGCAAGAGATCTGTGATTTTCCGCTTCAGCCTGGTGATTGCAGCAATATTGGCAGTGGGCCTTATCCTGGTGCTTTACTTCATGAGAAGACACAGAAAAACATCACTGAAACTGGAGGAGAAGAACCTGGTAATCACCAGGCAAAACCTGAAGCTTGACCAGGTAAACAAGACCCAGGACCGAATCATGTCGATCATTGCCCATGACCTGAGGGGGACCATTGGGAACCAGTTAACGGCCGTGGAAGTGTTACACCGGATCGAAGGTGATGACAAGGTGGAGATTGACCGGAAGCGTCTGCTGGGCAACCTGAAAAACTCCGCTTCCTACTCCCTGGAGCTGCTTGAAAACCTGCTGCACTGGTCACGCCTGGAAGAGGGTGTTTCAAACTTTCACCCTGAGGAGGTCAGGTTGAATACCCTGGTGACCAACTGCCTCTCGCTTTTTGGGGAAGCCGCGGTAAATAAAGGGCTTGTCATTAAGAAAGAGATCAATGGAACCGTGATCTGTACAGCAGACCGGATTATGATGGAGACCATCTTCAGGAACCTGATTTCCAACGCCATCAAATTCTCCAATCCTGGCGGAACCATTACCATATCGGTGAAAGAAGAGAATGAAGTAATCCGGTTCAGTGTATCGGATCAGGGTATCGGAATGACCCCCGAACAGGTTCATCAGATTCAATTCAACGGAGGGTTTACCAGACGGGGCACTGCCAATGAAAAAGGGGCTGGTATGGGGCTGACCCTGGTCCGCGAATTCACCAATGTGCACAAAGGAGAACTGTCCATCCGCAGCGAGCCGGGCCAGGGATCCACCTTTGAAGTTGCATTTCCCTGTTTAACATCCTCCCTGTGATAAAATAACTACTTTTGCCATGCGATACATTGGGCATGGAACTCATTGAACGATATCCCGAAGCAATGCAAAAACAGATTCTCTCTCAATTCAGGGGCTTGATACGCATTTGTGGCGGTGAGTTTGACAAATCGGAGCTTGGACTGGTAAGAAAATCTTTTGAGTTCCTGTTGTCACGCTCAGAGGAGACCACCGGTTTCAAGGGGATCCATCTTGTGGAATACGCTGCCGGCCTGGCCCGGATGACCGTCAAAGAACTTGGACTGGATGCCATCGGAGTATCTGCTGCACTTCTGATACATTGTGTGGAGCAGAAGAACATTCCACTGGAGGAGATCAGGTCCGAAATTGGGGAGCGCACGGCCAATGTGGTAGAAGAGCTATTGAAAATAAGCAGTCTGGATACTTCCACGATACAGGGACAGGCCGAGAACATGAGGAACCTGGTGCTAACACTGGCCACAGATTTCCGTGTGATCCTGCTGAAAATTGCAGAGCGACTCTACCTGATGAGGCAGCTGGAGATCCTGAATGAGAAGGAGCAGATCGCTCTCTCCTGTGAGTCGAGGTTTATCTATTCCCCACTCGCCCACAGACTGGGACTGTACAACATCATGCTGGAGATGGAAGACCTCTCCATGAGTGTCCTGGAGAAGGAGGCATATCAGTCTATTGCAGAGAAGTTAACAGCATCGACTCAGCGCAGGAATAAGTTTATCCGGGACTTTATCAAACCCCTGCAGGAGGATCTGGAAAAGGAGAAGTTCCGTGTAGAGATCAAAGGGAGACCAAAAGCCATCTCTTCCATCTGGCGGAAGATGCGCAAGCAGAAGGTGGAGTTTGAAGAGGTATATGACAAATTTGCCATCCGGATCATCATCGATACACCGTTAAAAAAGGAGAAGGCAGACTGCTGGCGGGCCTACAGCATCATCACTGACCACTATCAACCCAATCCGGAACGTTTGCGGGACTGGATCTCCATGCCGAAATCCAACGGGTATGAGTCGCTTCACACCACGGTGGTAATTCCCGGGGGTGAATGGGTGGAGGTGCAGATCAGGACCACCCGCATGAACGAGATTGCAGAGAAAGGGCTGGCAGCACACTGGAAATACAAAGGGCTCAAGGGGCAAGCCGGCATAGACCAGTGGATCGAGCGGGTGAGGGAGACCCTGGAGAATTCAGAGCTTGAGATTTCCAATCTGATGGAAGATCTGAAGCTGAGCCAGTTCAGCAAAGAGATCTTTGTATTCACACCCAACGGGGATCTGAAAAAATTTCCTGATAACGCCACCGTGCTCGATTTTGCCTTCGACATCCATACAGATGTGGGAGCCTCCTGTGCAGGAGCCAGAGTCAATGGAAAAAATGTTCCCATCCGCTACATCCTGAAGAATGGTGATAAGGTGGAGATCCTGCGTTCCAAAAACCAGAAACCCAAAATGGACTGGCTGAATGTGGTGGTTACCTCAAAGGCCAAAACGAAAATCAAGCTGGCGCTGAAGGAAGCCAAACTAAAAGAGTCGGAACAGGGGAAAGAGATTCTTAAAAGGAGGTTCAGAAACTGGAAAATTGATTTTGATGACAGTAGCATCCGGAGAGTGATACAACACTTTAAATACAGGGATGCCATCGACCTGTATTTTGATGTGGCTACCGATAAGGTGGACCTCCTCCAGATCAAAGAATTACTCACCAGCAGTGAGAAACCCGCTGAAACCAGGCCGGAAAAGATCGAAGAGAAGGCGGTGGACAGGCTGGTGAGTTCGGCTTCGGCGGAATCGGGCGACTTCCTGGTGATTGATGAAAAGCTGGCCAACATTGACTATAAGCTATCTCCCTGCTGCAATCCCATCCTGGGTGATTCCATCTTCGGATTCGTGACTATAAGTTCCGGGATTAGCATTCACCGGATGAATTGTCCCAATGCACAACAGTTGCTCTCCCGGTACGGATACAGGGTGGTCAAGGCTCGCTGGAACAACAAGGATAAGAATGCTTTCTTTCCTGTCACCCTCCGGATCACCGGGATGGACGACCTGGGCATTGTAAGCAATATTTCCGATGTGATATCCAAAGACCTTCAAGTGAATATGCGTTCTATCTCCATCGACTCCAACGACGGGATGTTTGAAGGAAGCATTACCCTTTTTGTTAAGGATACCCAGCACCTTGAAGCAATGATCCGCAAGCTGAAGAAGGTAAAAGGAGTGATGAACATCAAAAGATTCGAAAACTAACTTTCAGCTTTCGACTTTTGTCTTTCGACTAATACCGGGGGTCGGCTTTGTAAGGCAGCCTGGCCATCTTCGCTGCCGTCATTCCCGGATAGCCGAACTCCTCAGTAATCTCCCCATAGATCAGGTATATTCCCTTGCCTTTGTAAGGATAGCGCCTGAGTGAGTCGGGAAAGTTCACCACATCGAAAAATTCCCCTTCAACATCCAGGAAAGTGCCAAAGTTCATCCACTGTTTCTGCTTGGTACGCACATGTTTTACAGTAACCAGGTTCCCAAGCATGCGTACCTTTTTTCCCACGTGACCGATCATCTGGCGGGAGAGGATCTCACCCCGGAAGGTGGTCTGAAGCAGTTCGAAGGTGGGAATGCTTACTGCAAAACCAAGGATCTCCAGTTCATCATAGCTGTTCTCCAGGGCAGTCTGTTCCAGTTCGGGCAGGACAAATTTTCGTTGTTTCACCGGAAAAAGCTCCCTCATGGGATCCTTCTTTTTCTGGTTTCCCAGCGCCAGGTGGGCATCCCACAACAGCTCCTTTTTACTTTTCCCTGTGAATCGGAGGGCATTGATCCTGATCAGAATGATCACCTGCTCCAGTCCCACAGGTACCCGCTCAAGAAAATCCTCCAGGCTCCCGTAATCTCCATGGTGCTGCCGCTCCTCAATAATCATCCGTGCCGCCTGCTGTTCCAGGTTCTGAAGGTGGATGAATCCAATGCTTATGTCCTTTCCCGTGATGGAAGTCATGTACTCACTCCGGTTCACACAGGGCAGATGAATGGAACCTCCCCAGCGGCGGGCTTCATTGAAATAGACCCAGGTACGATAGTACCCCCCGAAATTGTTTATTACAGCAGTCATAAACTCCAGGGGATAGTGGGTCTTCAGGTAGAGCGACTGGAAACTCTCCACGGCAAAAGATGCCGAGTGGGCCTTGGAGAAGGAATAGCCGGCAAAGGAGCTGATCTGCCGCCACACTTCATGAGTCAATGTGTCGGGATAGCCCCGGTCGCGGCAATTGTCGAAGAAACGTTGTGCAATCCGGTCAAACTCCGTGCGGGATCTGTATTTGCCACTCATGGCTCTACGCAGCACATCGGCATCAGCCAGGTCCAGCCCGGCAAAGTGATGACAGATCTTGATTACATCCTCCTGGTATACCATCACCCCGAAGGTCTCCTTCAACTGCTCTTCCATAATGGGGTGGAGGTATTCGAAATCGCCGGGGTGATGAAACCTGTGGATATATTCCCGCATCATTCCGGACTGTGCCACACCCGGCCGGATAATGGAACTGGCTGCCACCAGGGTACGGTAGTTATCGCACCGGAGTTTGGTAAGCAGTCCGCGCATGGCCGGACTCTCAATGTAGAAGCAGCCATTGGTCTCGCCCGACTTTAACTGTTCCAGTACCTTTTCATCCTTTTTGAATTCATCCACACGATGCACATCCACCCGGATGCCCTGGTTGCGCTGGACAATATCAGCACACTCTTTAATGTGACCAATGCCCCGCTGACTGAGGATGTCGAGCTTTTCGAAGCCCAGGGTTTCGGCCACATACATGTCCCACTGGGTGGTGGGGAAACCCTTTGGAGGCATATCCAGTGCCGTATAGGCGGTCAGGGGTTCCTCCGAGATCAGTACTCCGCCTGCATGAATGCTCCTCAGGTTGGGAAAATCCATCAACTGGCTGCCAGCTTCATAGATGTTTCGTGTAATGTGGTTTTCATTCTGTTTGCTCTCGGGCTCCTTTACAAGAAGGTCAATCTCCTCTTTGGGAAGTCCGTACACCTTACCCAGCTCCCGGAATATGGATCGGTCCCTGAACGTGGAGATGGTCCCGATAAAGGCCGTATGTTTTCGCCCGTACCTTTTAAATATATAGTCAAGTACCTCATCCCGTTCCTTCCAGGAAAAATCAATGTCAAAATCGGGGGGGCTGGTTCTTTTGGGGTTGATAAAGCGCTCAAAGTAAAGGTCCAGATCGATGGGATCCACATCGGTGATCCGCAGGCAATAGGCCACAATGGAGTTGGCTCCGCTGCCTCTCCCCACATGGTAGAAGCCCCTCGACATGGAGTACCTGATCACATCCCAGGTGATTAAGAAATAGGAAGAGAAACCCAGCCGGTCGATGATCTCCAGTTCATGCCTGATCCGTTTCACTGCTTCCCTGTTCCGGCGCCCGTAACGATACTCCATCCCATCCAGGGCCAGCTTCTCAAGCAGGATTTTGTCATCCTGGCTGCTCCCGGTAAAGGTCTTCTTATTCTTCACCGTGGTAAAATCAAAATCGATCCAGCAATCCTTCAGTATTCGCTCCGTATTCCTCCTGATCTCGGGGATCTCATCGTAAGCACATCGAAGCAAATCGGGCGAAAGGAGCAGGTCGCTCTCATTTGCCACCTGTTCGCTTTTTAACTGGCTTAGCAGGATGTTGTGGTCGATGGCCCTCAGGTGCCGATGCAGTGCATGGTCATTTTTTTTGAGAAAGGTCACAGGGTGCCGGATCACCAGCCTTGAATAGTCCCGGCTCCACCGGGAGCTAAGAATCCTGTTTACCTCGCCCGGACGTACACCAATCAGCTCCTGGTCACGCAATTTGCGACCACCCTTCTTTTTCATCTGCCAGGGATTGTCGCTGAAATCATAGATGAACCACACATCCTCCAGGGGGGGTGCCCTTTCCGGTAGCGGAAGCCCCGACTCGTTATGGTAGGAGAGAAAATCGTTCAGTACCCTGAATCCGTCGGGGTTCCTTGCAATCCCCGTATAGAGGTACCTGTCCCCGTTCCGGAATTCGATCCCGGCCATGGGATGAACCCCGTATTGGTGACAGGCCTTCACAAAATCGATCATGCCGGTGGAGTTATTAATATCGGTAAGGGCCAGGGCATCTATGCCCAGTCCGGCTGCTTTTTCCACCAGCGTCTCCACCGCCATGGTCCCATACCGCAAACTATAATATGAATGACAGTTTAAATACACTTTAGACTTTCAACTTTACAGACTTTAGACTCGCTACTGGCATCGCTAACGATGCCAGTAGCGGTACCTCCGGTTTTTAAGATTATCGATCTGCTGGCGCTCTTCCGGGGAGAAGGTGGTCTTCTGTTGCTGCGATTGCGCGATCCGCTCCTCCAGGTCGTGAAGCTGTATGCCGCTGGCCCTTTTAACCGCATCGGAACCGTAGCGTCTGCGCAGTTTGTCCACTGCCAGGTAGAGGTGAACCAAAGCTGAGGTATCTTCAAACAGGTTCAGCTGCTGAACGCCCCGGATCAGCCCGGAGAAGCGAACTCCCACCAGCCTGATCAGCATGCGCCGCTGGTAAAGACGGTCGAACAGCTCCCTGGCTATGGGCATCAGCACATGATCGAAAGAGGTATAGGGAACCCGTTTCTGGAGGGTGTGGGTATCGAAATTTGAATAACGGATCTTGACCGTGACAATGGAGGTGAGTTTCTCCTCTTTGCGCAGCTGGAAAGCCAGCTTTTCCACCATGGAAGTGAGCAGGTCATGCAATCCCGCCACATCCATGGTATCCCGCTGAAAGGTTCTTTCGCTACTGATGGATTTCCTTTCGGAGTACTGAACCACAGGCGTGGGATCGATGCCGTTGGCCTTTTTCCAGATCACAATCCCATTCTTTCCCAGCAGGCTGTCCATCATCTCCACGGGGATCTGGCCCAGGGTACCGATGGTGCCAATGCCCATGGAGCGCAGCAGGTGAAAAGTCTTGTTCCCGATCATGGGCATCTTCCGGATGGAGAGGGGAGAGAGGAAACCCTTCTCCTGCCCACCGGGGACCTCAATCTCACCATTAGGTTTGGCCTCCCCGGTGGCAATCTTTGAAACCGTCTTATTCACCGAGAGGCCATAGGAGATGGGCAGACCTGTCTCCCTGATGATGCGCTGCCGCAGTTCACGGGTCCACTGCATGCACCCGAAAAAGCGATCCATCCCGGTAATATCCATATAGTGTTCATCGATGGAGGCCTTTTCATACATGGGGGCCTGCTCAGCAATGATATCGGTAACCATCCTCGAATGCCGGCTGTACGCATCCATATCCCCCCGGATCACAATGGCCTCGCTGCAGAGATTACGCGCCATCTTCATGGGCATGGCCGAATGCACGCCGAACTGCCTGGCTTCATAACTGCAGCTTGAAACCACGCCCCGGTCCGACATACCACCAATGATCACGGGCTTTCCTTCAAGGCTGCTGTTCATCAACCGCTCCACAGATACAAAAAATGTATCCAGGTCCATATGTACGACACTTCGTGTGATGCTCATTTCATTCGCGTTAGTATGCTCACTTCGCTCGCGTTAATGTGTTAGTGAAAAAAATAACCCATTAACTTGCCAGCTTATTAACTTTTTTTATCTTTGATTAGATATTAATCATTATTATGATTACAATATAATCATATAAGTCTTCCCATGCAATAAAAAAAAGATGTTTTAACATGTATTTTGATTCAAACATTAAACTGCTGAGAAAGCGTAAAAACCTCACGCAGGATGAAGTGGCAGAACAGCTCAAAATGAAGCGCTCCACATTGAGTGGTTATGAAAACAGGGTAGCGCAGCCCGGACTGGACATTCTCCTCCTCTTTTCGGCCTATTATAAGATTTCGGTGGATACGATCCTGAAAGTGGACCTCGGGAAGTTGAGTGAAACCCAGCTGAGACAGCTGGAACACGGGGAGGATGTGTTCCTCAGGGGTGGTAACCTCAGGGTGCTCGCTTCCACAGTAAATACCGACAACCAGGAAAATATAGAGCTGGTTCCTGTAAAAGCCCAGGCGGGTTATACCAATGGGTTCTCTGATCCTGAATACATCAGTGAATTGCAGGTGTTCCGGCTCCCTTTTCTTTCAGAAGAGAAGAAATACAGGACCTTCCAGCTACAGGGTGACTCTATGCTCCCAATCCCGGAAAAAGCATGGGTTACAGGTGAATATGTACTGGACTGGAAAGAGTTGAAGACCGGGGAGGCATGCGTGGTTCTGACCCTCGACAATGGCATTGTTTTCAAGATCATTGAAAATCAGATTGAAAAGGAGGGGAAGGTGATCCTTTACTCCCTGAATCCGATATATGAACCTTATGAGATTAATGTAAATGAGATCAGGGAGATCTGGAAGTTTGTACATTTTATCAGTCACGAAATTCCCGAACCGGTAATTCCGGAAAACCAGCTTGTCCGGACTGTAGCAGGGCTTAAGCAGGACCTGGACCGTATCAAACTGAATATGACCGGGAAGGGAAGCGGGTCTTAATTTAACCCGAAGTCATTACCCAGCAAAGTCTCCTGTTTCCTGATCATTCCCAGGTAACGAAGCTGTCCTGCCAGGTAACCCTCTTTCTGTACTGCATCGGGCATGCAGATAAACTTGTACTTATCATCGGAAGTCAGGTTCAGGGCAATCATCACTTCCTGACGAGTAATCACACTCTCTGCACCCATGGTTAGAAATTCTTTATCAAACTGATCAATATAGTTCTCTATAAGGCCCAGAAGCTCCTCGCTCTCCACAGGATCAGAGCAGGGCATGCGGCGTATGGTCCCGCCAGCATACAGTTTGCCTTCAAGCTTTTTGTTATAATTGATGATCTGAACAACAGACATGGACTCCACAACAATCACCATCCTGCCACCGGGTTTCTCGGCCACCACCTCTTTCAACCTGACTTCACAACCAAACTCCTGTATATCCTGGTCTATCACAAACGGGATGGCAAAGGAGATCCCCTGTGTACGTGCATCTTCAATAAGCTGCTTGTAACGAGGCTCAAAAATATGCAAAGGGATGTCCTCTCCGGGAAAGAGAAAGATACTCAGTGGAAAATAGGGTAATATGACAGGTGGCTGTTCCATATCAGGGATATAAGTTCTTAACAACTCATATTTCAATATTGTTTAACTTTTAACTTTTAACTTTCGACTTTAGACTTTTGACTTTCGACTAACATGTGTTTTACCATTGAGATACATCTGACCAGAAAGGCCATTGAGACCCGGTTTCCGGTGAATACCTCCGCTCTGTATGATTTTGATTTCAATTATTTCTACAGGGCGTTCAGCAATCCAATGATCCCGGTAATAGCCATGGAGGATCCGGCAAGGGTGCAACTGAAACAGTGGGGACTCATTCCTGCCTGGGTGAACAACAGGTTACAGGCCGAGCAGATCAGAAAAGGCACTTACAATGCCAGGGCTGAAACATTGCACGAAAAGCCCTCTTTCAAAGAACCTCTGGGCACGGGACGCTGCCTGGTCATTGCTGGTGGTTTTTTCGAGTGGCAGCTGGTCAATGGCAGAAAGATACCCTGGTACATAAGACTGAAAAGCGGCGAGCCGTTTGTTTTTGCAGGCCTGTGCGACAGCTGGAGGGATTCAGAGACCGGGGAGATTACACAGACATTTACCATCATCACTACCGATGCAAGTCCAATGATGGAGCTTATCCACAATACAAAGCTAAGGATGCCGGTAATTTTAAGAAGGGAGAGGGAACAGGGATGGATCTCCGGAGATATATCACTATTAAAACGAAAACATATCCTTCTTCCTATAGATGATTCCGGTCTTGAAGCTCATACTGTTGCTCCAAATCTGATGAGTGCAGGGGCAGATCCATCCGATCCTGGCATCATCTTACCATACAATTTTGAAATTCCCGGAAGTTTATTTTAAATATTCCGAGGCTTGTTTAGAGTTTTCATGGAGGGATATCAACAATTCTGTTATCTCATTATTGGCTGTATAATTTTGATGCGCAATCAGATGTAGATTTCAATTAACATCGTATTAACTCATTGTTAATAAATCATGTTGATTCAATGTTCAATTCTTCGATAGATTTTTCTTGGAGTGAAGCCACAAAGCGTATACTTTTGGTATTACCAAGTGAGCGATAAAAGGCCACTCAGTTCTTTAAATGTTTAATCATTAGCAGCCGGGGCAACTCGGTAGCGTGAATATGAGTCACGGGAACAGCTAAACAGGTATTGATGCTGTTTTCCCGGTTTTCGGACCGGGCTGTGAGCTAGAATACCGGGAATGCTGTCAAAGGCAAGAACGGAGATTCAAAACGGAAACCGTAGAGTACCTGAAAACGCGGTGAAAGTTGCAATCAGTTGAGCATATGATATGTCTTCGGATAAGGATTATGCAAGTTGATCGATTCGTCGGTCAGCAAAGGGGTTAACAAGGCTTCGGCCTCGTTTACCAGTCATAATAACCGTAGCTTGGCGCGAATTAGCAACTACGGTAGCTAACAAGTGGAATGGGAACCAGATGCAAATTTGGCTCCCATTCGTGTTTTATACCCCCTCATTAAGCCAGAATATGTTGTATTCTTCCGACTTCTGACTAAAAATGCCCTTCACTGCTATTTTCTTTTGACCAATTGCATCGAATGAATTATCAATGGTCTTAATTCTCTCTATCAAAGTATTATATTCTGTGCGAAGAGGTTTGATAATGTTAATATTAGGCTCTATTCGCAATCAAGACAATACTTAAATAATAAACTGATTTACAGGTTTATATATTCATGAGACAATCAGGACGAAAATCCGGATAATGAACATTTTCTGTCACACGTGTTTTTACTGTAAATTAGATATAGAATAAAGTATCCTGATTTCACCAATAATCCATCTGTGAAAAGAATAATGTTTTTTGTAACACTGGTCCTGCTCTTTTTCTTCGGGGAAATTGCCATGACATTCTCCGATAAGGGATACCCGTCTCTTTTGAATGATGAGGAGGTACCCTTTTCACTTTTGCTGGATAACCACTATTCGGACTATGATGGAACTGAAAATATCGACAAACAGGTTCAATCATTTATTAAGCGGTGGAAGATCCAGGGTGCAAGTCTGGCGGTTACCAAAGATGAGCGCCTGGTGTATGCCAAAGGATTTGGCACAGCCAACAGTGAAACCGGAGAAGAGGTAAAACCAGGTCACCTGTTCCGCATAGCCTCAGTCTCCAAGCTGATTACGGCGGTGGCTGTGATGAAGCTGCATGAGGAGGGGATCCTGGATCTGGATGAACAGGTGTTCGGACCCCGGGGAATCCTTAATGACTCCACCTTTCTGTTGTATAAGGATGAAAGAGTTGAAGATATAACTATTCGACACCTGCTGAATCACACGGCTGGCTGGTCAAGATATTCTGGCGATCCGATGTTCAGTCCTCTCTATATTGCCCGGAAACTGGATGTGCCTGCCCCCGCCTCTTTTGAGCAGATTTTGCAGTTTACTTTATCCCGAAAACTCAATTACAGACCTGGCATCCGATATAGTTATTCCAACCTGGGTTATGGAATCCTTGGTGCAGTCATTGCGAGAAAAAGTGGTATGCCGTACCAGGACTATGTGGTGATGAATCTCCTGAAGCCCCTCGACATTCATGATATGCATATTGGGAAAAGCTACTATCATGAGAAATATCCAAACGAGGTTAGGTATCACAGCAGTGCGGGAAAGGTGACTACGTATTCCATGGATGGATCAGGGGAGAAGGTTCCTATTTATTATGGGGGCAACCACATGGAACTGCTGGGACCTGCCGGAGGATGGGTAGCATCCGCTCCTGAACTTGTTAAATTCCTTACGGCTGTTGATGGGTTCGTTGAACAACCTGACATTCTTTCTGCGAAGTCCATTGCCGATATGTCGAATCCCGGAATTGCCGGGAAAGGGCTCTATGGCTGGAGAGGAAGTGACAGGTATGGTACCTGGTGGCGCACTGGATATCTGACCGGTTCATCGGCGCTAATGGTCAGGCAGAACGACGGAATCAACTGGGTGGTAATGACAAATACGAGTACTTATAAACACTCCAGGATCCACAGGTATGTATCCAGTATGATGTTTGGAGTAGTAAACAGGGTACACCAGTGGCCCATGATTGATCTTTTCACCATTGAAGAGGCGAGTCGCAATCCCATCACCGAGATCCCGGCAACAAACCCGAAACTTTAGTCGAAGAGGTTTATTCCCTTCCAAATTTCCTTTTATCTTTAGGAGCAGGAATTGCACCTTATGGAACTATCATCTATTGAACATATAGATCCGTCTCAACTTTCTGATTTCAAGGCTGAAGTCTTTATTACCACTCTCGGTTATGAGAACAGGTGCACCCATGTTGCCAGGCTGCTTGAACATCAATCCTGCAGAAAAGTGGTCCTTGATTCCAACTCTTGCTTAAAAGATTTCTCCTATGATGAAAACAGGGAGTATTTTTTAAGCAAGGAGTTCGAATTTTTTCCGATAGACTCCGATGTTCCTGATCTTGAGGCAATCCTCAGTTCATTGACCGGGGAGGATATTGGTGTGATGATCGATTGCACCAGCATGCCTCCCAGCTGGTATTATCAGTTTTTTAAATGGTTTGATGAGAAGCAGGATTTTCAGGGTGTGGTTCGGATGCGTATAGTATATATCATGGCCAATTATGTAAGCCTGGATAGCTCCCGGAAAGTAAAAGAATTAACCCATTTTCTGCAGGCTGATATTAAAACTTCAGTGGAGAAAAAAAAGGCGCTGGTACTGGGTCTGAGTCATGAAAAAAACATCTCTGATTCCATCTATAAGTTAGTTGAGCCCGATTTGCTCTATCTCTATTATGCAGATCCTCCGGTTGCCAAAAAGTTTGTAGAGCTTACCTTTATCAACAACCATGCTCTGATTAATGCCACTCCCATCAGGAACCTGATCTCCTATCCCATAAGGAACGGACAGGCCATCTACCAGAGTCTGATCAATACCATTCTGCCACTGCGCAATGACTATTCAATTGTTATAATACCTCACGGCCCGAAAATATTTTCTGTCGTGGCCATGCTGATCCACCTGGGTTACCCAGATGTCAGAATCAGCTACCCTGCATTTAAAAAGCCACCGGCTGCAGACCGTTCCCCGAGTGGCGAGCCGGTTGTCCTGGATATCCTTTTTGAGGGCGAAGAATAAAAACAATTTGATGGTATCATTGTTATATCATCGAAATTTCTAATACCACACATTTTCATTAAGAATAACTATGGCAAGTTTTGATATTATCATGCCAAAAATGGGTGAAAGTATTGAAGAAGCAACCATTACAAACTGGTTTGTAAAAGAGGGCGATAAGGTTGAGGAGGATGATGTGCTCCTTGAGATCGCCACTGATAAAGTTGATTCGGAAATACCATCACCTGTGGAAGGCCTTGTTAAAAAAATATTATTCAGGCAGGACGAGGTTGTTGCAGTAGGAACAGTGATTGCAGTGATCGGTCTGGATGGTGGGGACGAATCTCCACAAATCAACGAAGAGGAATCCGCCCCCGCAGAGCCGGAAAATTTATTGCCTGAGCAGGAAGTCTCTTCTGATCCAGGCAACCTGGAAGCTGTTGTTTCGTCCTCGGGCCGCTTTTACTCACCCCTGGTAAAAACCATCGCAAGCAAAGAGAGTATCTCACAGGCAGAGCTCGACACTATAGAGGGAAGCGGTATCAACGGAAGGGTTCAGAAAAAGGACCTGTTGAAGTTTATTGAAAACAGGAGTTCCGGACAACCTGCCGTTGAAGCTGCTAAGGCACCTGCACCTGTTTCACAACCTGCAAAAGAAGCTCCTCCGGCTGTCCAGGCTGTTTCTGCGCCAGTGCTGAGTGGGGAAGATGAAGTCATTGAGATGAGCAGGCTCAGGAAGCTTATTGCCGCTCATATGATCAAATCAAAGCAGACCTCGGCCCATGTTACCAATATGATTGAAGTGGATGTGACAGCAGTGGTAAACTGGAGAAACCGGGTGAAAGATGAATTCCTTAAGAAAGAAGGAGTAAAACTGACATTTCTCCCTGTCTTCCTGGAAGCTACTGTTAAAACTCTTCGGGAATATCCCCAGATCAACGCTTCGGTAGACGGAGAGAGGATCATTATCAAAAAGAAGATCAACCTGGGGGTGGCGGTCTCTCTGCCAGACTATAACCTGATCGTACCTAACATTAAGAATGCTGATTCACTGAATCTTACCGGGATCACAAAGAGGATGAACGAACTAGCTGCTGCTGCCCGGAGCAACAAACTGGGGCCCGACGATATCAGCGGCGGGACCTTTACGGTGACCAATTTCGGATCGTTTAAAAACGATATCGGCACCCCAATTATCAACCAGCCCGAAGTGGCAATTCTCGCAATAGGGGCGATCAAAAAGAAGCCTGCAGTGATTGAGACTGAAATGGGAGATGTGATTGCCATCAGGCAGAAGATGTGGTTATCGCTGACCTATGACCACAGGATTATCGACGGTGCACTGGGTGGAGCATTTCTGAAGCGCCTTGGAGATTATATTGAATCATTCGATCCGGAGTCCGGAAATTTTAAAATTTAGCAAGAAATGTCTAAAGAGAAAAGATACAGCATAAAAAAGACAGACAAGGAGACTCTGGCAAAATGGTTTAAACTGATGCTGGTGGGAAGGGCCATTGATGACAGGGCACCCAACTACCTGAAGCAGGCCATTGGATGGTCCTACCATGCCCCTTATGCAGGACATGATGGCATTCAGCTGGCCATCGGCCAGGTTTTTGACCGCAATCACGACCACCTGTTTCCATACTACCGTGACATGCTTACCACCCATTCGGCAGGTTTGTCGGCAGAAGAGCTGATCCTCAATGGAATATCCAGAGAAGCTGATGTAGCAGGTGGAGGCAGACACATGTCCAACCACTTCGCCAAACCGGAGTGGAACATTCACAATGTCTCCTCATGTACCGGGAACCATACCCTGCACGCAGTAGGGGTGGCCAGGGCAATTAAAAAGTATAAAGTTCCGGGAGTGGCCATCAGCTCCCAGGGGGAGTCCTCTGTTTCAGAAGGGTACGTTTATGAAGCAATTAACGGGGCCAGCAATGAGAAACTGCCTGTAATATTTGTATTCCAGGACAATGGCTATGGCATTTCAGTACCCAAAGGCGACCAGACGGCTAACAGGAAAGTGGCCAACAACTTTTCAGGATTTAAGAACCTGAAAATTTTCCATTGCAACGGGAAAGATGTATTCGACAGCATGAATACCATGGTTGAAGCCAAAGAGTATGTGGCCAAACATGAACACCCCGTGATTGTGCAGGCCAATTGTGTCAGAATCCATTCCCACTCCAATTCTGACCGGCACGACCTGTACCGCGACGATTATGAACTGACTTATGTGCACGCCTATGATCCGCTGGCCAAATTCAGAAGACTTCTGCTCAGGTATGATCGCTTCACGCTTACTGAAATTGAGACACTTGAGAATGAGGCTAAAGAGATTGTAAAAGCGGCCCATAAAGTGGGAATAAACTCTCCAAATCCTGTCCCTGAATCGATCCATGATTTTGTGATTCCTGAACCCTATGTCAGTGAGAAGTATCCGGACGGCCTGCACAATCATAAGGGTGAGTCTAAGAAACTGATCGAAGGGCTGAACGAAACCCTGAAGGCAGAATTCCGGCACAATCCTGACACCTATATCTGGGGACAGGATGTAGCCAACAAGGAGAAGGGTGGCATTTTCAACGTGACCAAAGGTATGCAGCAGGAGTTTGGAAAGGAGCGTGTCTTTAACGGACCCATTGCCGAAGACTTTATCATGGGAACCGCCAACGGGATGAGCAGGTTCAACGATAAACTCCGGATCGTGGTGGAAGGGGCCGAATTTGCGGACTATTTCTGGCCCGCCATGGAGCAGTTTGTGGAAACCTCCCATGACTATTGGCGATCCAAAGGTCAGTATTCGCCCAACATCACGGTTCGCCTGGCCTCGGGTGGTTATATCGGCGGCGGGCTCTACCACTCGCAAAACATAGAGAGCTCCATTGCCCCTTTGCCGGGTATCCGGATTGTATACCCCACCTATGCAGATGATGCGGCAGGTTTGCTTCGAACCAGCATCCGTTCAAGGGGAGTAACCCTATTCCTGGAGCCCAAAGCACTCTACAATTCTCCCAAAGTGGCAGCTCCCATTCCGGACGATTTTGAAGTACCATTTGGAAAAGCAAGGTTAAGAAAAGAGGGAACTGACTTGAGCATCATTACCTACGGAAATACTACACCCATGTGTGTGGAACTGGCCGAACAGTTCAACAAGGATGGCACCGCAAGCCTCGAAGTACTCGACCTCAGATCGCTTAGTCCGCTCGATACAGATGCGATCCTGGCTACCGCAAAGAAAACAGGAAAAGTCCTTGTGGTTCACGAGGACAAGGTTTTTGGCGGATTCGGGGGAGAGGTGGCAGCCCTGATCAATGATCTGGCCTTTGAATTCCTTGACGGACCGGTAAAAAGAGTGGGATCCACCTTCACACCGGTCGGGTTCAACCGGATCCTCGAAGCAGCTATCCTGCCGGATCTGAAGAGGATAGAGGTGGCAGCCAAAGAACTGTTGAATTATTAACACAAACAGCAGAGCAATGAATAAAACCGCAATCATATACAGTTTCAATACAAAGAAAACAGGCAAAATCGCTGAGCTAATCAAAGTGGAATTCGACGACGAAAAGCTTGAACCTGTAAATGCAGAAGAGATCACGGAAGAGCTTTTTCTCTCTTTCGAACAGTTAATAATGGGAGTTCCCACATGGTTTGACGGGGAACTTCCCAACTACTGGGATGAATTTGTCCCCGCTCTTGAGGAGATGGATCTGAAAGGTAAAAAGATCGCTTTATTTGGTCTGGGCGACCAGAAAGGATACCCTGAAAACTTCCTGGATGGTGTAGGCATCATGGCAGAGATCCTGGAGATGCAGGATGCCACTCTGGTGGGATTCACATCTACAGATGGGTATGAGTTTGAAAATTCCAGAGCTGTCAGGGGTGAACATTTCGCCGGTCTGGCCATCGATTACGAAAACCAGGGTTCCATGAATAAGGAGCGGGTGGCAGCCTGGGTCAGGCAGCTGAAGAAAGAGTTTTCGTGAAAAATGTATGTTGAATAGCATATTTAGCATTTTATTTATTTCTTTTGTGGTTTAGTGTTACTAACAGTTAAACTACAATGCCATGGCAAAAGATCGTGTATATATCTTTGATACCACATTGCGCGACGGGGAACAGGTTCCCGGTTGTCAGCTGAATACCATTGAGAAGATAGAAGTGGCAAAAGCCCTCGAAGAACTGGGTGTCGATGTGATTGAAGCTGGCTTCCCAATATCCAGTCCCGGAGATTTCAATTCCGTGGTGGAGATTAGCAAGGCTGTCACCGAACCGGTGATCTGTGGACTTACCCGGGCGGTAAAGAAGGATATTGAAGTGGCAGCAGAATCGCTGAAATTTGCAAAACGTCCCAGGATCCATACAGGTATTGGAACCTCCTATTACCATATTTATCACAAACTGAACAGTAATCCGGATGAGATCATACAGCGGGGTGCCGATGCAGTGAAATATGCTAAATCATTTGTGGAAGATGTGGAGTTTTATGCGGAAGATGCAGGCCGTTCGGAGAACAAGTATCTGGCACGGGTGGTGGAAGCTATGATTGATGCCGGGGCCACGGTGATCAATATTCCCGACACCACCGGGTACACCCTTCCAGATGAATATGGCAGTAAAATTAAGTACCTGGTCGACCATGTACCCAACATCCACAAAGCGATCCTGTCCACTCACTGTCACAACGACCTTGGAATGGCCACAGCCAATACCATGAGCGGTTTAATTAATGGTGCCCGCCAGGTGGAAGTCACCGTGAACGGAATCGGGGAGAGGGCCGGAAATACCTCCCTGGAAGAGATTGCAATGATACTCAAGAGCCGGAAGCACCTGAACCTGGTCTCCAACATCAATTCACGAAAAATTTACCGGACCAGCAGGCTGGTATCCACACTGATGCGTATGCCGGTACAGGCGAACAAGGCCATTGTGGGAAGAAATGCTTTCGCACACTCTTCCGGTATACATCAGGACGGCGTATTGAAACGCCGTGAAAACTATGAGATCATAAATCCCAAATCGGTAGGTATCAATGAATCCTCCATCTTGCTTACTGCAAGAAGTGGCAGAGCAGCCCTGA